>DATNRH010001099.1 GCA_036703605.1 Candidatus Obscuribacterales bacterium
TTTCAATGATGTCACCCTGTCCTTAACCCCAGCGGCCAACCTGCCGGAGGTCTTATTTCAGCTTGATCAATCCTTGGAGCGCTATGGTGGATTGGGAGCCTATGATCGCGATCAACAGCTTTCCCATCGATTTCTTACTGACGAAATCGACCAACTCCAGGTCACAGCCGTCTTTTTACCCTCTATTTTCCTAGGCATTGCGGCCTTTTTGCTGAATATTGTTCTATCGCGCATTATTAGCACCCAACGGGATCAAATTGCGGTTCTCAAAGCCTTTGGTTACAGTAATTCTGTCGTAGGACTCCATTACTTTAAGCTTGTCCTAGGGGTCACTTTCCTAGGAGCCGCCATCGGCACAGGATTAGGCCTCTGGTTTGGGTCAAGCATCACCCAGTATTACACTAACTTTTTCCAGTTTCCTATCCTGCGCTATGAAGCCGGAGCAGGTCTAATCCTAACCACCCTTGGGGTAAGCGCTGGTGCCGCTCTGCTGGGAGCCTTCACGGCGGTAAGGCGAGCGATCGCCCTGCCCCCAGCGGAGGCCATGCGCCCAGAAGCACCACCCCAATTCCGTCCTACCTTGATTGAACGCTGGGGGTTGCAACGCATGTTTCCGGCTTCAGGGCGGATTATATTGCGTAACTTGGAACGCAAACCCATGCAAGCCCTGCTATCGATGTTGGGAATTGCCTTAGCGATCGCCATTCTCATGGTGGGCCGCTACATGGGGGATGCGGTGCTTTACATTATTGATGTCCAGTTCCGCCAGGTGCAGCGAGAGGACGTCACCTTGGTGTTTAACGAACCTCGCCCAGCTCGGGCCCGCTATGCTCTCAATCACCTGCCCGGTGTGCTACGAGCAGAACCCTTTCGCAGCGTGGCGGCCCGTCTGCGGTATGAACATCGCACCCACCGCACTGGTCTGATGGGGTTAGATCCCCAGGGAGAGCTGCGCCACTTAGTCGATCGCCAGCTACGTCCTGTGCAGCTACCTCCCAGCGGTGTGCTGCTCACGGCCACCCTAGGACGAATGCTAGGCGTTGAACCGGGCGATCGCCTCACAGTAGAAGTACTGGAGGGCGATCGCTCGATTCACCAGGTCGAGGTCATGGGCTTAGTCGATGAGTTCATTGGGGTGGCTGCCTATATGGACATCCAAGCGTTGAATCAACTGATGCGCGAAGGACAGACCATTTCAGGAGCCTATTTAGCTGTAGACCGCTATGCCCTGGATCACCTCTATGAGCAGGTGAAAAATACCCCAGCGATCGCCAGCATGGCCATGCGCCAAACGACCATCGATCAGTTTGAAGATACCATCGCCGCTAGCCTAGGTATCTTCACCGGTGTATTGGTCACCTTTGCCTGTGTAATTGCCTTTGGTGTGGTCTATAATGCTGCTCGCATTGCCCTGTCCGAGCGGGGGCGAGAGTTGGCAACCCTGCGGATTATTGGATTTAGCCGAGGAGAAATCGCGTTTATCTTACTTGGAGAACAGGCTTTGATTACCTTGGCAGCCATTCCCGTGGGGGTAGCCATCGGTCTAGGTTTGGCTGCCCTATTGGCCAGCACCTACGACTCTGAACTTTACCGGCTTCCCTTCGTGGTCAATCAGACTACTTACCTATTTGCCGTCGGTGTTGTACTCATCGCCACGTTCTTATCTGGCTGGCTGATTCGCCGACAGCTCAATCAGTTGGATTTAATTGCAGTACTTAAAACTCGGGAGTAGCCTATGAAACTCAAGCCCGTTCTGCGACGACTGCTCTATGGTTTGGCTGGCGTAGCGATCGCCTTCCTTCTCGTCCTCTTATTTCGACCCGCCCCCGTGCCGGTTAGCGTAGCCGTGGCCCATCGTGGCCCCCTGGCCGTCACCGTTAATGAAGAGGGAAAAACTCGGGTGCGATCGCGCTATCAAGTATCCACACCGGTCGCTGGTCGGCTCTTCCGCATCGATCTAACGGCGGGGGATAGGGTGCAGCAGGGGCAAATGCTAGCCCAGATTGATCCCCTCCCCCTCGATAGCCAAGTGCAGTCTGCCCAAGCCCGCCTGCGAGAACTGCAGGCCCAGCTCGCCGGGGTTGATACCCAACGGACTAAACCGGCTGCGCTGCAGCAAGCTGAGGCCCGCATCCAGGGAGCCCAAGCCGCCCAACGCCAGGCCGAGGCCCGCATTGCTCAAGCCGAAGCAGCGCTGGAGCAGGCCCAGCGCGATCGCCAACGGGCGGATGATTTGTACCAACGGGGGGCGATCGCTCGCCAGGATTTGGAATCAGCAGAGTTGCTAGAGACCACCAGGGCTCGCGAACTAGAAGCCCTGCAGCGAGAAGCCGAAGCAGCCAGAACCGAGGTAGCAGCAGCCCAAGATACGTTGATGATTCTCCAAGCTGAGCAACAGGATCCAGATTACTTGATCGATGTTTACAGCGCCCAGATTGCTAGCGTGGAGGCAGAACTTGCCAATCTTGCCGACACCGCCGATCGCACTCGGATCACAGCACCCACCACGGGCCACATCCTGCGGGTGTTTGAGGAAAGTGCAGGCTATGTGGAGGCTGGCACAATCCTGCTAGAGCTAGGAGATCCGCAACAGCTTGAACTGGTCATTGACGTGCTGTCCACCGATGCAGTGCGCGTGCCGGTGGGTGCGCCTGTGTGGGTCGATCGCTGGGGTGGCCCCGAGCGACTCACTGCTACGGTTCGCCGCATCGAACCCTCTGCCTTCACCCAAGTTTCTGCCCTAGGGGTGGAGGAGCAGCGGGTGAATATTATTGCTGATTTTGATCAGGATGTACCCCTAGGGGATGGCTATCGCGTGGATGCTCAAATTGTAGTGTGGGAGAGTGAATCTGTTCTGCAGGTGCCTGTGAGTGCCCTGCTACGGTGCGATCGCCCCTCTTCCGAGTCCAATACGCCAGGTTGGTGTGTGTTTGTAGTGGATAATAACCGAGCTCAGCAGCGCGCTGTCACGATTGGACAGCGCAGCACCGAGGTAGAAATCCAATCGGGATTAGATGAGGGAGAAACTGTTATCTTGCATCCCACTGAGCAAATTGAATCCGGTAGGCGGGTATCGAGCTAAACGACCGAAATTCTAGGGAAAGATACGCTAAGAACGAAGAATTAATATCAAGTCCGCTTAATCAACCACACTTAGCATTGAAACGCCTTCCACCAATGGAACTGGGTCAAGCCTGAGATAAAGTCGGTAAGGTTCAGGAGTTGTACACAGCGCCGCTCTACCCGTTCCAGTAGGTCATCAAGCGT
>DATNRH010001100.1 GCA_036703605.1 Candidatus Obscuribacterales bacterium
CGGACGCAGGATCTGATCGTCATATTAATTCTGGGGCATCCGTATTTCTCTACCGCACTTTACCTAACTTGTCCCATCGCACTCCCCAGGGAAATCTACTGACAGATGGTCAACAACATCTTCATAAACTGCCCCTAGATCTCTACCTACTAATCACTATTTGGGGCAATAGTCCCAGTACGCAAAACCGTTTAGTTGGCTGGGTTGTGCGTACGTTAGAAGATTATCCATTGATTCCAGCATCGGTGCTGAATATTGGCAGCAATACAGCAATTTTTGCGTCCCATGAGGCCGTAGAACTTCTGCTGAGTGAAATGGATGGCGAAGAACTTTTGCAGCTTTGGGATACGCTGGGCAATGGTGATGTGCGTTACCAAATTACAATTCCTTACCTAGTTCGCAACTTGCTGCTGGATTCCCGTCGAACGATCGCGACGGGTGAGCCCGTGCAAACGCGAACAGGCGACATGAACTGGTTTGATGGGGTGCCCTTATGATGTTAATACCCCTCGAACGTTATGATACCCATACTCTTTTAGGAGTCCGGTTTTGGGATCGCTTGACTCAGCGTTGTATAACAGACGGTCTAATTGTTACGGCACAACGATTGAGCCAAAATCGTTCCCAACGTCTTGGGAAACCCGTGCGCGGTATTCTTACCCCTAGTGGTGCGATCGCCTTCTTAGGACTCACAGCAGCAGAACGCCCACTGCATGCAGATTCAGATCTGTGGGGCAATCCACCCGATGAACAGTTTGTCAGGGTTGATCTCGTCGATCGTCGATCGCAATTTTTACCCATGTCCTTCATCGCCCGTTTACCCTTCCGGGGGGTGTTCTGCGGGCAGGGAGACTGGCTGCGCACCTCGCTGCTGCGGCCCGAACCACCACCAGGCGAGGCCTTGGGCATACAGCTTTGGTCTGCCCCAACCCGTTCGCTCCCCCCGGGGCGGGCATTGATCCGAGGGCAGATGGTGGTTGGTACCAGCGATCGCCCGGCGGCCTATGCGCTGGTGCGGGTGCGTCTTCCTGCCTCCGAGCCTGAGTCTGAGTTTGACTACTTTGCCATGGCGGATCACCAAGGTAAGGTTGCCATACCCATGCCCTATCCGAGGGTGCCCGAACCGGAATCTGCATCTACGCCCTATTCCTCCCTGGATCAGCAACGATTTGCGTTACGCGTGACGGTGCAGTACCAGGACATACCTATCTTACCGGGTTATAACGTACCTGATCTAGAGACCCTGCTCACCCAATCCCCGTCTCCGATTGGCGATCGCTGGACGACAGGCGCAACGCCAAGGCTGCGATCGCGGGATAGTTTATCGGTAACGCTGCAGTTTGGTCAGCCGCTGACGTTAAGAACGGCACGAGGACCGGGAGGTAACGCGCCCCAGGAATCTGTTTTACGACTTTTGCCTACGTAGACCGCTCATTGCCCGTTTGTTGCACAAGGAGAGTGCCCGATGCCGGAATATCTTGCGCCTGGTGTATACGTTGAAGAAACTAGTTTTCGCGCTAAATCCATTGAAGGGGTGGGCACTAGCACCACCGGCTTTGTGGGGGCGACCCGTTATGGCCCGCTGGATGGGGAACCAGAATTAATCACTAGTTTTAGTCAGTTTGAACGTATCTATGGCGGGCTTGATCCGCTCGTTTATGAGAACGTCCCCGTGACCAATTACCTCGCCCATGGGGTACGCGCATTTTTTGATAATGGTGGTTCTCGGCTGTATGTGGCCCGAGCTTTTACAGCGTCAGATCTGGATGCAACGCTGGCCCGTGCGCCCATTCCTAGCCCCATAGCAGCGATCGCCACCGTTGATGCCACGGCCTTAGGCGCTAGCAACCGAGTTTTGAATGCCCTAGATACCAGTGCCAATGCCCTGACCCAATCTCAAGCGGCCGCCCTGATCATCCTGCAATTTGCTGTTGAACAAACCCTAGCAGCCCTCGTTAGTGTGGCTTCTCCTACGCTGAACTACAACTACGGTGCGGGGGAGCCTACTGTGGGTGAACAGCTTCAAGCATGGATTGCTGGCTTGGACGAGGTTGATGTTCCAGAGAAGCCGACGCTGGAGGATGCCTTTGACAACCTATGGCAAGCGATCATGGATGCGGCTGATGCTCAACTCCAAGCTGCCGTTGCCGGACAGGCAGATGTGATCAATACCCAGTCCACCATAGGAAACACCTATCAAGCTGGGATCAATATGGGTAATAACCAAGCCTTGACGGGGCTTAGCTCTAATCCAACAGCTCTGACCGTAGCCGGAACCACCGCTAGTCAGGCTGCGGTGACGGTAGAAACAGCAGCAGCAAACCTTGCAACAGCAACGGCAACTTTATCCACATCGATTGTTATGGTGACTGATGTGGCTACGGCCCAAACCGCCATTACCCATACCACCGCCGTCACTACAGCAGCGATCGCCGTCATCACAGCCAGCACAACTGCCGTAGATGCTATTCGCACCGCCGCTCGTACGGCACGGGTCGAAGCCCGCTTAGCGATCGCCGATGCCGATGCCCAGTGGGTGGCTCGTTTTCCGGGCGCGGCCGGCAACCTGTCGATTCGCGTGACGGGGCGCTTGGGTTCCAGCGTTTTAGGCGGAACCTCCACTGAGCCTACGATTCGCCAAGTGCGTGATGGAGATTTGGTCTTAATTCGCCAGGGTGACAGAGCGTTGATCCATGGGGTGGAGCGTCGTCAAGGCGCTTGGTTTTTCTTACCTGCCGTGGGTGATGCCTTTTCCCTCAATGAACTGGATGAACCAGGGGGCGATCGCGTCTATCCAGTTCAGCTTACGGTGGAAGCAACCTTACCTGGACGTTTCTCTCAAACGATGGTGTGGGATAACCTCACCCTGTCTAACCTCCCTCAACGCCAACGAGATAGCTTAACCGCTATTTTTGCGCCGACGGAGCAGATCAGCAATCGGCTACAGGCCCTAGAAACTCCCATCGTGCTGACCGTTGCGGGTGAGGTTAGACCAGCCCAATTGGTTGCCCAGATCTTACATCTAGAGGACTGGTCAGCGGTGTTGTCCGAGAATCAATTGACCCAGGTGCAGACCTATGCGCTCAGCGGCGGCAGCGATGGCGAGATGCCCCAGCCTCCTGCCTATGAAGGCATGGGGGATGATAATACGCCAACCAAGAGCGGCTTACGATCCCTGGCAGATTTGGAAGAAATTTCAATTATCGCTGCGCCAGGCTATTCCTATAATTGGGGCGATCGCAGCACCCAAATTCTGACCATCAGCCAACATCTCGTATCCCATTGTGAACGGTTGCGCTACCGAGTGGCGGTGTTGGATAGTCCTAATGATCAAGCTATTTCCGGGGTGCGCAACTATCGAGCAGGGTTGGATACCAGCCATGCTGCACTGTACTACCCTTGGGTGCGGGTTTTAGATCCGGTCAGCGATCAGGAAATTAACCTACCTCCTAGTGGTTTTGTGGCAGGGATCTACGCTCGCAATGATGTGCAAATTGGGGTGCATAAAGCACCGGCAAATGAGGTGGTGCGCGGAGCGATCGGCGTGGAAATGCTGATCAATAAGGCCCAGCAGGATGTGCTGAACCCCCTTGGAATTAACTGCATTCGTTTCTTTGAAGGACGGGGAATTCGCGTATGGGGCGCACGTACCGCTAGCTCTGATCCAGAGTGGAAATATCTAAACATCCGCCGTTATTTTGTTTTCTTAGAAGCGTCGATTGATCGATCAACCCAATGGGCTGTTTTCGAACCCAACGGAGAACGGCTCTGGGACAACGTACGGCGCACCGTCGAAGGATTCTTGGAAAACGAATGGCGTGAGGGACATTTATCGGGCAGCAAGATCGAGGAAGCCTTTTTTGTCCGATGCGATCGCAGCACCATGACCCAAAACGACTTAGATAATGGTCGCATGATCTGTCTTATTGGCGTTGCACCGCTCTACCCGGCAGAATTTGTGATCTTCCGCATTGGTCAGTGGACGGCTGATCGTCGGTAGTTTTCCCAAGTATTAAGTCTCCCAATCCTTCTGACAGCATAAACGTATCATTTGATCTATTTATCTTATGATTATCTAAGGAGAGAGCATCATGGCAACGGAACGGGAACGCCCCTACAGCGCCTTTCGATATTTAGTGGATCTAGGTGGTGGTACTAATGGGGCCAAAGCTGGCTTCCAAGAAGTCACCGGCCTGGGGGTGGAAATCACCATGCAGGAATACCGAGCAGGTAATGAAAAGCGGGCTGCTCCCATGAAAATCCCAGGCTTATACAAAGTCACAGATGTCTCTCTCAAGCGAGGCGTGCTGGGTGCCTTAGATTTAACCGAATGGCTGAACCAAGTCCGTAACGGCGAAGACGCCCGTCGGCAAGTGACGATTCAGCTCCAGAGCGAAGATCTCAGCACCATCGCCATGACCTGGACGTTGGAGGGAGCGCAGCCGATGAAATATACGGGGCCATCCCTCAATGGCAAGGGTACGGATGTGGCGATCGAGGAACTGGGGCTATCGGTGGAAGATATTAAGTTTGAGTAAGTTTGAGTAAGTCTACGTACGTTCGAAGCTGGAGTTCGCTGGAGTAGGAGAGCCAGATGCTAACCGCTCGTACCATACCAGGCATTGCCTTTCGGGTCGAAACACCCACCACCGTTAGCTTACCTCGCATGGATATTGCGGCTTTTGTAGGCTTTGCCCAACGGGGCCCGGTTCATCTACCGGTGGTGGTGGAAAGCTATCCTGAATTTGTCAACCTATTTGGCAGTCTCTATCCCCTAGCTTGGGACAGAGAGCAAGGTCTATGGCAAACAGCTTGCCTTGCCCCGGCGGTGCAGGCCTTTTTTGCCCAAGGGGGGCAGCGCTGCTGGGTGGTACGAGTGGCGGGTGAGTCTCAAGCGCAGACGAATCAATTTCTTCTACCTGGATTACTGCAAACGGATGGCACCTCCTACCGTCCTGTTTATGCTCAGGCCCGCAGTCTGGGTAGCTGGTCGGATACGATACAGGTGCAGACGGAATGCTTGTTTCAATCCCTTGCCTTTATCACAACCACGATCCAGCCAGATACTCCCTTTTCCTTATCTTTATCCATTTCCCTCCGTCAGCCCTTGCAGCATGGGGATGTCATTCAGCTTGATTTCACCGATCATCGTCACCGAGCTTATGTCGTTTTACGACAAGGCTCATTACCAACGACCCAGCATGTCATAACCATGACCACGACCGTCCAGCCTGATGATGTAGTCTGGTTTACGGCTGCTCAGGATCCTATGTTTGGTCTATTGGAGTCTCCTAGGGGTGTGGGGCTACCCGTTTTAGCCAAAGTCACACAACAGGGTAACCGCTGGATTCTGACGCAAACTATCGCCCCCCTTGTGAAGCTGTGGTTTTTCCTGCTGTCTAGGGAACTGGACTGGACGTCATTATTGTTGCTGTTGGCGATCGCCTTCCCAGTCTACGAACCAGGAGATTGGCTGTGCTTAAGGACGAGCAACAACCGCCTCGTGTGGCTGATGCTAGAAACCCTTGAAGCCCAAGCGTTCATCCTTCAGGAGGTATGGATAGAGGGATATGAATCTTTAGAGGGGCTAACCCTAGCTCGTGTGCAGCATGTGCAGCTTGCCCTAAGGGTGCAGGAGCCGGGGGAGGTGGAGTACAGACTTGAGAACCTTGCCTGTCACGCATCCCATGCTCGATTCCTAGGTCATTTACCAACCGATCAGCAGCTTTTTAGCACCCAAGTTCAGCAGGCATCTGTCCCAGGATCACCGGTATTCCAAACCCTTTGGGATACCGTCATGTCTCCACGATCGCCCATTGCCCTAGAACTACCCGATACCACGATGGTTATTCCCTTGGGGGTGCGATCGCCTAAGCGGGGAGCCCTACCCACCACTGCCCAACCCCTAGTCCGGGATGGTTTAGTGCCGACAACCGACGATGAGCCAACGCTGAATGGAGACGATTGGAGTGCATTTTTGCCCACGATCTTTTTAGATCCCTTTTTAAGAACCCTGCAACAGCGATCGCTCTTATCCGAAGCAAGCGATCGCCTCTACCTGCAAAACCAACCCCTAAGGGGCCTGCATGCCCTTCTTCCCTTAGAGGAGATCAGCATGATGGTGCTCACCGATGCGGCCCATCCTGGCTGGCAGTTGAGTGCTACCGAAACCATCAATATCTCTTTACCTCAGCCCACCGTCCTCTCGGATCCCTGCACGACGGCCGGCCCCTTCCAGCCCTGCCGGCTAGAGCCGACCGCCGACTCGCCTGAGCCCCTATCCCAGCCCGCTACCCCCACCACCCGCTGGCACATGCTCCCCAGTCGGCACTACAACGCCACGGGGCTTCTAGAAATCCAGCAAGCCGCTACCCGCCTAGCTGCCGCTCGGGGTGATTGGGTGACCCTCCTGGGTCTACCGAAACACTACCGCCCAGCCGACGTGCAAACCCATCAACGACTGCTGCTAACGGCCATCCAGCGCGAGGGAGAAACCACCGATAGCTACATGGCCCTATACCACCCTTGGTTGGTCAGCCGAGCGGAAACCGGCAGCCTGATCCATAGTCATCCCGCCGGGGCGATCGCTGGCGTCATGGCAGCCCGTAGCCTGCGGCGCGGGGCCTGGATTGCCCCCGCTAATGAACCCTTGCTGGGGGTATTGGCTACTGTGCCGTCCCTATCGCCCGCTGATGAACAAGGGCTTTATACGGCGGGCATCAATCCCATTCGTCCATCTCCCCAAGGGTTTGTGCCCTGGGGCAACTTCACTCAGAGTATGGATGCTGATTTGATCCATCTCAACGTGCGGCGCTTGTTGATCTTGGTGCGACGCTTGGCTCTGCGAGACGGACAAAATCTCGTCTTTGCCCCCCACTCGCCAGCGGTGCAGCGACGGGTACAGTATCAGTTTGAGCAGCTTCTCCATCGTCTGTTTGATTTAGGTGCATTTGCGGGCAGTACACCCGCTGACGCCTATCGAGTGGTGCTGGATGATACGCTCAACCGGCGATCGCAGGTGGAGCAAGGGCAGCTCAGGGTGGACTTGCGCGTAGCTCCATCCCAGCCGATGACGTTTATCACCGTACGGTTGGTTCAGCGCGATGCGGATCCGATCACGGTGCAGGAGGTCTGGCCCTATGGTCGCTAATCGTCTATTGACCACCTTCAATTTCTTGGTGGAGATACAAGTGGATGGCATCTCAGATCAACTCTGTCGAGCGGCCTTTGCTGAGTGTGATGGTCTGGAAATGTCCATGGAGCCCAAGACGTTTCACCAAGGCGGGCAAATGACAGAGCAAGTGCATCTTGCAGGGCCTGTGTCCTACGGTCAACTGACGCTCAAACGGGGCATGAGTCAAGACTTCGGTTTATGGCGTTGGTTTACCGAAGTGATCAAGACCCATCAGCGGGGCCTGCGGGGCCAAGGCATTGTAGTGATGCTAGATGGGGCGCAGCAGCCCCAAATGACCTTTAAGCTCAAAGACTGTCTTCCCATTAAAATTCGGGCTCCAGCTCTGAATGCCAAAGATGGGGGCATTGCCATTGAAGAATTCCAATTGGTCTATGCCTCAATGGCTGTGGAGTTTGGCAGTGCAGCAGCAGATCAGCCCGTGCAAGGGAGTGATAACTCCGCATCTTCCCTAAGTGCACCCTAACTTGGAGGTTAGTAGAAAGCCTATGGATATACAGAATGGCGATAGCCCTCAACACCATGAGAAGAGGGTTAAGCGACGTCGAAATGCTCCAATCCCCATGAGAAGAAGCTTGAGCGACATGAGAAGAGGGTTGAGCGAAGCCAAAACCCGGCAACTTAGCTTCATTGCATTAAGTCCACCTAACTTATCGTTCTATGGCGCTTACCAAAGCTCAAATGTTTGAACTTAGCTGGTCAAGTCAAGGGGTGCCGATTGTGCCATCGACGCCCCATATGACAGTGCAGTTTAATCCAGCTTCTCTGAAGGTGTCTTATTCCAACCAAATTCAAACCGACGGCAATAGTACCACCTCCGCGATGCAATCGGTGGGTAAGGGTGATTCTAAGCTGGCGGTAGAATTGGTGTTTGACGTATCTGGGGCCGGAGCTGGTAACACCTTAGATGTGCGGCAGATGACGAAACATGTTGCTTATTTTATGAAGCCTGCACCGGAGACTGTCAGCACCACTGAAACCGCTGGTGGTGGTCAGTCTCAGCAGCGTTATCGAGTGCCGGGACTACGGTTTCAGTGGGGCACCTTTTTCTTTGATGGCATTCTCGTGTCGATGGATGAAACCCTGGATCTGTGGTCAGAGGATGGCCGTCCTCTGCGGGCTACGGTGACGCTCAATCTGAGTCAGCCAGGTATCCATGTTGCCGAACCCACCAATTCTGAGGCCACCACGCCTCCCACCGGTGCAACCCAAGGTGGCGTGACTCCCCTGACGCCTGCCGCCCAAGGGTCTACTGTTCAAAATCTAGCAGCCCAGGCCGGTAAGCCCAACGATTGGAAAGCGATCGCCTCCCAAAATGGCATCGAAAATCCCCGCAACCTTACTCCCGGAACCTTAATCGACCTCAACGTGAAGGCTCGGGGTGTCCTGCGTCCACCGTCGCCCCCCGCCGTACCCGGCATCACCCGCACCATCCTCCAGCCGGGAATGGGCCCACCCTAGCCCCTAACTCAATCCCGAGAGTGATCCAGGTGCGATCGCTCCCCTAGATGTTCATCACAAGGTACCGCAATGCCCATCATTATCAACGACATGGAAGTGATTGCCCCGCCGCCCAGCCCGGGGGAGGTTCATAGCACCGAGCCTGTGAACTTACCGCCGCCCGGGCCCACCCCCCGTGATCTGTATTGGGTCACTCGGAAGCTGATGGAACGACAGATGCGTTTGTATGCCCGTTAAGTTCCCCCTGTACCATGCTTGAACTTGGAGTCCCCCCTGGAATTGTTGCAGCCGAAGCTGCCCTCACGGTTGAGGGTGATGCACAACCGCGCTTATCTGCCGCCTTACTGGCTCTGACGGTGACGGAAACGACGGAGGGCCTGTATCGATGTGAGGCGCGGTTTGGTAACTGGGGCGATCGCGGCCAGGGCCCTGACTACCTCTATTTCGATCGCACCCTGTTGGACTTTGGCAAAACTCTCACGGTGACCTTGGGAGCGGGGTTGGATGAAGCGACGGTTTTTACGGGGCAGATTAGTGCCTTGGAAGGGCAGTATCCAGCGGGCGAACCACCCCAGATAGTGGTCTTGCTGGAAGATGCGGCCCAGGGCCTACGTCAAACCCGCCGTACCCGCACCTTTGAGAATCTATCTGATCGGGCTGTGTTTGAGCACATTGCCCAGGATCACGGATTACAGGCCAACATTGACCTAGAGGCCTCCACCTGTCCCGTCATTGCCCAATTGAACCAGAGTGACCTGGCCTTTCTGCGCGATCGCGCCCGCCGTTTGGGGGCAGAGATTTGGGTAGACGGCACCACCCTCCATGTGCAAGGGCGACGCCAACGCCAGCAGGATAATGATCAGCTAACCTTGGTGCTCAACCGGGGTCTGCTGGAGTTTAGCGTCATTGCGGATACGGCTAATCAGATGACCCAGGTGGTTGTCAGTGGCTGGGATGTGCAAGCCAAGCGTCGGCTAGAGCATACCGCCACCGATCGCACCTTGGGGAGTGAACTGGGTCAGGATGCTAGCGCTGCCAGCCTTGTCCGCCAGGCCTTTGGCGAACGCACCGATCGCATGGTTCAGCAAATGCCCCTCACCAGTGCCGAAACCCAAGCGATCGCCGAGGCGAGCTTTCGG
>DATNRH010001101.1 GCA_036703605.1 Candidatus Obscuribacterales bacterium
GGTCAGAGCCCAGGACACGACGCAGCGTCACGACGTCGTCATCAGAGCATTCCAGAAGGAGGGGTACAAGAGCTCCGAGATACTCTTGGACTTTCTCAGGTTTGACAGCCTCAGGAGGAACATCTGAAGGCTCTTCCATTGTGCAAGAGTGTCTGAACAAGAGTGTCTGAACTGCGGAGGACTAAAATGTAGCACCTTTTTGCATTATAATTCCTGAACGTAAATTATATACCAAAAAGGTGGCTACTTTTTCTGGATCGGATCGGAACCTCACTGCCCGTACTGCAGGAAATGACACTCCCTGCAGATGTTATTAACCTTCCCAATTTCTATGGAATTACGTCGGGAGAGGCAGAACAGCTTCTCGTGAGCCATCTGCAAACAGAAGGTGTTTTTCTCGTTAGGCCATCCTCGAGAGCTAGTATGGCTTCAATTAATCTCTAGATCATGCTGCCATCAGCTACACTATGGGTGGAGCTGTCCACCATGCTCTTGTATCCTTTCAAGGCGGCACCTACCATCTTGTCGATGACAATCGTGGTCTCTACCATCAGACGATGGCCCAATTAATTCAAAGTTTCAGTCATCGCCTAATTGTACCTCTTCGTCGGGCTCCACCTCAAGCTGGCCCTCCTGTACAGCGCCAAGGTCCCCCACCCGGTCATCCTGGCTTTAAAGGGCCCCCGCCTGGTCAACCTGGATATAAAGGCCCGCCACCCGGATCACAAGGCCCGCCACCTGGCCACCCTGGCTATAAGGGGCCTCCACCCGGCCATCCTGGCTATAAGGGGCCTCCACCTGGCCATCCTGCTTTCAAGGGGCCTCCTCCAGGCCATCCAGCCCACAAAGTACCTCCCAAAAACCCCCCAGCTGGAGCTTTTGGGCAAAATCCTGGTATGCCTCAGCATCCAGGAGTCCCTCCTAACGCCCCATCCCGCCAAGGCCAACCGGGAGGTGGGTATCCTCCCGTGTCGGGAAAATTCCCTCCCAAGAATGCGCCTCCTCCAAATTTTACAGGTCATAGTATATCTCCCGCGTCATCCGGCGTCATGCCAGGACCTTCGGTGCGCCTCGGAGCCGCCCCCCAAGGCAGATTCCTGGGCATGAATATTCCGCAGGCCCGCCCCGCTACGTTCAAGTATCATCTTATTCCACTCATGATCTAGGAAGGGCCAGCAGATCAACGCTAACGCTGGTGCACTAAACTTTACCGGCGCTGGTCTTACTTTGGGCGATATTGAAGATCTATCCACAAAGTGTCGAAAGCTGCCAATGCTGCAGGCTGTTGAACTTTCGCGTACCTACTAGCACTAAGAGTAGGAAATGAAATGACTGATGAGGCATT
>DATNRH010001102.1 GCA_036703605.1 Candidatus Obscuribacterales bacterium
GCCGACTCACCCTGCGCCGATTAGCGTTGCGCAGGAACCCTTGGTCTTCCGGCGTGGGAGTTTTTCACTCCCATTGTCGTTACTCATGTCAGCATTCGCACTTCTGATACCTCCAGCAAGCTTCTCAACTCACCTTCAACGGCTTACACAACGCTCCCCTACCACATGCACTAAGTGCACATCCGCAGCTTCGGTATCCAGTTTGAGCCCCGTTACATCTTCCGCGCAGGCCGACTCGACTAGTGAGCTGTTACGCTTTCTTTAAAGGGTGGCTGCTTCTAAGCCAACCTCCTAGCTGTCTGAGCCTTCCCACATCGTTTCCCACTTAACTGGAATTTGGGGACCTTAGCTGGCGGTCTGGGTTGTTGCCCTCTTCACGACGGACGTTAGCACCCGCCGTGTGTCTCCCACGTTGTACTCCTCGGTATTCGGAGTTTGCATCGGTTTGGTAAGCCGGGATGGCCCCCTAGCCGAAACAGTGCTCTACCCCCGAGGGTAATCACGTGAGGCGCTACCTAAATAGCTTTCGGGGAGAACCAGCTATCTCCAGGCTTGATTAGCCTTTCACTCCGACCCACAAGTCATCCGAATCTTTTTCAACAGATCCCGGTTCGGTCCTCCAGTGCCTGTTACGGCACCTTCAACCTGCTCATGGGTAGATCGCCTGGTTTCGGGTCTAATCCCAGCAACTAAACGCCCTATTAAGACTCGGTTTCCCTACGGCTCCCCTATCCGGTTAACCTCGCTACTGAAATTAAGTCGCTGACCCATTATACAAAAGGTACGCAGTCACACCCCGAAGGATGCTCCCACTGCTTGTACGTACACGGTTTCAGGTTCTATTTCACTCCCCTCTCCGGGGTTCTTTTCGCCTTTCCCTCACGGTACTGGTTCACTATCGGTCAGCCAGGAGTATTTAGCCTTGGAGGATGGTCCCCCCAATTTCAGTCAAGATAACACGTGTCCCGACCTACTCGATTTCACTTCAAACGACCTTTCGCATACGGGGCTATCACCCACTATGGCCGGCCTTTCCAGACCGTTCTGCTAAATCGTAAGAAACTTAAGGGCTAATCCGCGTTCGCTCGCCGCTACTGACGGAATCTCGGTTGATTTCTGTTCCTACGGGTACTTAGATGTTTCAGTTCCCCGCGTTCGCCTCCCAAGACCTATGTATTCAGTCAAGGGATAACCAACTTACGTTGGCTGGGTTGCCCCATTCGGAGATCTCCGGGTCAAACGGTTGTTTGCCACCTAACCGGAGCTTATCGCAGGCTACAACGTCCTTCATCGCCTCTGGCTGCCAAGGCATCCACCGTGTACGCTTGATCACTTGACCATATAACCCAAAACAGCCTCAGTGTTGAACGGCCATCCCAAGTCATAAAGCCACGATCAGTTGAACGATAATCGCCAAAGACACAAGCGTCAGACTTCTTCATAGACACTCGCATTCTTCAGTGAATGCTTTTCGACTTCTATCCATCTTGTTAAAGAGCAAGCTGCAGCTCGTCACATACAGCTCTGACTAAAAAGCCAGAAGCAAATGATCGACAATCATTTGGTTCTGACTTCTATCGAGTCCCAACCCGTTCCGTCCCGAAGGAGAGTCTGGTGGAGCTAAGCGGGATCGAACCGCTGACCTCCAGCGTGCAAGGCAGGCGCTCTCCCAGCTGAGCTATAGCCCCAGAAGTACTGCAAAAATCGTTCAGATCAAGGCATCGAGTGGCGCCGCATAGCCTGCTATGCAAGTCAATCGATAACGTCGAGCTGGA
>DATNRH010001103.1 GCA_036703605.1 Candidatus Obscuribacterales bacterium
CGCCAAACAGAGCCAGGACATTGCCCAGGGTGATAGTGCTTTGCATGATTGGGATAGGATGATGGAATCATGAACCTGAGCCCAAGCTACCATAATACGTAGGTGAACTCAATGAAATGAAGCTATATTGACGGGTTTCAGCTTCGCCCAATCCTCTTCTCATCAGCACAAAGGTGCATTACGGCTTTGCCTAACACTACATTGCAGCTTATTTAAGTTCACCATTGGATAAATATCCATAAAAAAAGAGGGGCGAGGAGCTGTATTCCTCGTCGCACCTCATAGCCCAACCTGATAGTTTTACTGAAAAGTCTGAATATTCTTACCTAGACTCTTGAGATAGAAGGGGATTGCATACGACCAGGTGACGCTGTCGGTCGATGGTGATCCAACCCTCTTCTCGCAGTTGGGTGAGCAGGCGCGTCACGGTTACCCGAGTGGTGCCAATAGCGTTCGCAAGCTGCTGATGGGTGAGCCGCACACCCACACGAGTTCCGGTTTCACAGGGCTGCCCCACTTGCTGGGTCAACAATAAGATCAAATGACGTAGGCGATCTTCAACTCGACGATAGCCCACCATAGCCAGGATCGCCTCGGTTTGCTGAAGACGCCGAGCTACATGGCGGAAGATTCCTTGCGCAAGAGCTGGCGATTGTTCAACCTCGGCTAAGGTCAATCGCATTAGATCAACATCCGAAAGGGCGATCGCCTGATAGGGACGAATAAGGGTGAGCGGCAAGCCAAAGGGCATGGATGAACAAGCCAAACCCAGAAGCGACTCATCACCGCTGTCATAGAGCGTTCCTAATTGAACGACCCCACGGCAGACCACCCAGATTTCATCTGGCTGCATCTCGATGACCTGACCGCTGGTGTAAGGATATAGACTTCGTCCCTGATAGAGTTCTTCAAGCAACTGACGCAGGTCAGCTTGGAGCGGCGCTTCTAGAACCGGGGAATGAAGCATAGTAACTATAATCTCGAAACGCTGCCCTTACTATAGGAGGCTCGATTAAAGAGTAGGTAATTGCGAGGTTGGGGTTTGGTTAAGGTTTGGCGATCATGGGCGATCGCCCTCGTCTATATGAAGCGA
>DATNRH010001104.1 GCA_036703605.1 Candidatus Obscuribacterales bacterium
CTGCAAAGCCCAGAACGTTTAGGCCGCTTTTCCAAGTTTAGTTGCTGGTGCTTTGCTACGGTTAACCGATGGGAGCGATAGCCGCTCAGCCGTAACGCTGACGCGAGTTTCAGCATCATGAGCAGCTAAGAAGCGGCTGAGATTATTGAGCATGTAGTTACTTTCTGCCAGCGAGCGCTCAGCCCCATCTCGGAAACTTTCGCGCGTTTTCTCAAATTCGGCAATCAGGGCAGCGCGATCGCCATCATGGATTAACTGGGCGAGACGAGCATAGGTGTCAACCAGACGTCCGACGGCAGCACGACGTTCGTCAGAGGCGAGTAAAATGTCAACATAGAGGGCAGCATCCTGCGCAACTAAGCGGCTAATCGTGTTGATTTCAGAACGATACAGTGGGCTAGAAAATTCAAAACTGCGCTCAATATCAATACCTTCCTCAGCATAGAATGTACCCAAGCTAAAGTTGGAGAAGAAGCGAATTGCCTGGACAGCTATCATCATCGAGTCATGTTCATCAGGGGTTGCGGGAATAAGATTGCCGCCATTTTCCTCGATCCAGTCTAAAACCCATTGGCATTGGGACATCTGCTGTCCCTCACAAACCACCACCTTTTGCCCCAGCAATGATGTAACCCCTGGGCCGAACATCGGGTGTAAGCCCACAACTGGCCCACGGTGGCTATCCAGCATCGCCTGCATCACCTCGACCTTAGTGCTAGCAATGTCGGCTAATACGGTGTGGGGAGCTAGGTATGGCCCTACTTGACGAGCCAAGGCAGCAGTTAGTTTCAGCGGGACACAGAGCAAAACTAAATCCGCTTGCCCTAACAAGACATCCGCCCGATCCCAGTCCTCCTGTTCCATGATGCTGACCGTATGGCCGGTGGCTGTAAACTGCTCACAGAACAGCTTACCCATTGCGCCCCGTCCGCCCACAATCGTCACTTGACGGCGATCGCTTCGTTGCTGAGGCTGAGCAGGAGCATCCGTAGCAAGCATCGCCATGCAATTGGTTACTAACGTCTTCCAGGTAAATTCTGAGATACCAGCCTCAGTGAGCAGGGGTTGCACGTCCGCAATTTGGGTTGTGATGCAGGGAGTATCCGAGGCTTGCAGCAAGGCAACGCGCTGTTGTAGCAGATGAATCAAGGCCTGATCAACAGACTGAAGGGTTTGAATATCTGTCATGATTCGTTCCTTTTGCTGGGAGAGTAATAAATGAGGGCACAGACGGCGATCGCTATCAAGATGGCGCGAGGAAAATGGAACCGAGCAAAGGATATTTTTTTGCTAATCTCAGTGACTTGGAATTCAGATGCAACGCTGTTTACCCTGAAATTCGTGGCATAGTAAACAGAAACGTTAGAGCCTGCTGAAACTCAAAGAATAGGACTAGGTATGGGTGCAGCCTAGATACCGTCGTTCATGAAGATAGCTTATATCTTAGAGGTTGCCGCGTAGAGACTGTTCTCGCTCAATTGCAACAAACAATGACTTAAAGTTTCCAGCACCAAAACCCCGAGAACCGT
>DATNRH010001105.1 GCA_036703605.1 Candidatus Obscuribacterales bacterium
TGGCGTGGCTTCCAGCAAGGATTGGCGGCCAAGATGGCGGTGGCATCCTCGGCGGTGAGCGGTTTGGCAAAGAAGTAGCCCTGGCCATACTCTGCCTGGAAGTGACATAGGCAGTCCATTTGCCGCGCGTCTTCAATCCCCTCTGCAATCACCGTCATGCCTAGATTATGGGCTAGACCAACAATGGCGCGGACGATCGCTTCTCCATCATTCTCGGTGCCAATGCAGCGCACAAAGGACTGATCGATTTTGACGGTGTCGATGGGAAATTGGTGCAAGTAGCTGAGGGATGAGTAGCCGGTGCCGAAGTCGTCAATCAACAGTTGGGTGTGTAGATCCTTGAGCTGCCGCAAAATGGCGGTGGCCACTTGGGCATCTTCCATGACGGCGCTTTCGGTAATCTCTAGCTTGAGGGTGTGAGGTGCGAGTTGGAAATCAGCGATCGCTTGCTTGACTTGCCCTAGCAGGTCATTGGAGGAAAACTGCCGACTGGATAGATTGACGCTCATGGAGAGAGGATTCATCTGGGCGAACTGATCTTGCCAGATTTTCAACTGTCGGCAGGCTTCCCGCAGCGTCCAGTGACCAATTTGGGTAATCAGCCCTGTCTCTTCTGCCACCGGAATAAATTCTGCGGGTGATACCAGACCTCGTTTAGGATGCTGCCAGCGCACGAGGGCCTCAAAACCCATGATGTACCCTGTGGACAGCGAGACGATGGGCTGATAGCGCATCTGAAAATCTTGACCGTCATCGGCGGTTTTGGTGGGATAACTCAACAGGGTAGGGGTAGTTTGACCGGCAGCAATGGTCATCCGTAGGTCGGTTTCTAGTTTGAGTCGGGCGACGACGCGATCGTACATTTCCACGTTGAAAATTTCGTGGCGAGCACGTCCTAACGACTTGGCGCGATACATGGCTGTATCGGCGTTGCGGAGCAGTTCATCCGGGCGATCGCATCCCGTATCACTGAGGGCGATGCCGATACTGACGGTGGTAAAGACGTCTTGTCCGCCCAGGGTGAAGGGCTGTTGAAGCTGTTGATGAATGGTGTCGGCTACCCGCGTAGCGGCACTGAGATCCTGAATATTTTCTAGCAGGATGGTGAATTCATCTCCCCCAAGGCGGGCCAGGGTATCGCCAGGGCGGAGGCAACTTTCTAAGCGACGGGCGATCGCCACCAGCAGCTCATCCCCGATGATGTGCCCGAGGCTATCGTTGACCACCTTAAAGCTATCTAAATCTAGGAACAGCACAGCAAAGAGGTAATGTCCTTGCCGCTTAGTCTGCTCAATGGCATGGCTGAGCCGATCCATGAACAGGGCGCGGTTAAACAACCCCGTCAGACTATCGTGGAGGGCATCGTGTAAAAGCTGCTCCTCCGCCCGTTTGCGTTCGGTAATATCGGTTTGCGATCCAGCCATACGATAGGCCACCTGTTGCCCATCCCGCACGGCCAGCCCTCGACTGAGCATCCAGCGGTAAGAGCCATCGCGGTGGCGCATCCGGTGTTCTACTTCAAAGCTGGGCGATCGCCCCTCTAAATGGGCGGCAAGCTGGGCCTTCAGCCAATCCACTTCTTCGGGATGCACGCGATTGAACCATTCGTCGGGCGTATTGCCGATATCGGGCTCTTGGTAGCCCAGCATGGTTTTCCAGCGTGGTGAAAAATAAATGCTAGAGGTCTTCAAGTTCCAGTCCCACAGACCGTCATTGGCCCCGCGCACGGCTAAGGCATAGCGCTCCTGGCTTTCCAGCAGCGCCTCTTCCACCCGCTTGCGTTCGGTGATATCTAGCCCCACAAAGACAGCGGCTTCTCCCTGCTGATACTTCTGGGCCACGATCAAATAGTGGCGGGGTTGATGATTGACCGTGGCGACAATTTCTACATTGCTCTCTTGCAAAGAACTTTGAAAGAAGCGTTTCACAAACTCGGCAAAGCCAGGGCTGGAGGCCATAAACCCTAGCTTCTCGCCAATAAACGAGTCGGCATTGAGCTGAAAGGTGGCGGCCAGGTAGCGATTGATGCCCAGGTAGGTGAGGTCGGAGCTAAACCATGACACACAGCCTGGTACGGCATCTAAAACGGCCTGGAGCTGATCTTTGGCATCCAGCAGGGCTTGGTCAGCCCGTTTGCGATCGCTAATGTTACGGCTAAACACCGCTACCCCCTCCACCCGACAACTGGGGGTTAGAATTGGGTTGAAAGAAACTTCGCTGTGGGCAGGAATACCTGTTACGTCGCTGTAGAACTCGGCCGTAAAGCGATCGCCCTTGAGAGCTTGATCATAGTAGGTCTGCCAGCGATCGCGTTCTGCTGGTGGCAGACAGTCTAGGTGGTTCATGCCAACCTGAATATCACGACCATAGGCCGCCACAAACTGCTGCTGAAAGACTAAGTTTAGGGTGGTAATAGTATAGTGCGGGTCAATCGACCACACGGCATCTTGCGTGTTTTCAATCAGGGCCAGTAAATTGGACACCTGCCGGCGTAACTCTGACTCTGCCTGAGTTCGCATGACTTGGTCATAGTCGCTGACATCGCTAGTAGACACCATGATCTCCTCTGATCGCGAAACGTATTAGATTTTAACCAGTCTTGGTCTGGGCTGCTGCTCACAGCCCGCCATGACATCGCAATATCGCTGGGGATGACAGTAGATGACAGATGACCCTAAGTCGTTCAACCTTCAGGTTGTGGTGCCTACCTGAGGTCCTTGCTCGATGCACCATGGATGAATATCTCCCATGGGTATCTCAATTAAAGCGCTAGTCAGCGATTCCTTAACGTACTAAGTCTGATTTGTATTATCCCAGGTTCCTTAGGTCTAGCGTCTCATAGAAGCTTGAGAATGGTCTACTACGTCGTCGGGCTGGTGGAACAAAGCTGTTGGTTTGGGAACCATCTAGCTAGAAATCTAGTTAGGAATACAGACATCCTGTCCTAAGGGGTGATCCAAGGCATGGCAGTCTCATCAATAGAGCTCAATAGAGCGATCGCCATAGCCTAGAATGGATTGTAAAGTGATCGTCATAATTTTGGCGAAGCTGATCCTGACTCACTCAACTCGTTGATTGCACCTGCCGATCTGCTTGCCCGCTATACCCAATCCTCCGGAAAACCAGAGAAACACTATGCTGCGTCTAGAACATATCTGCAAAATTTATCCAACGGGTGAAGTTCTCAAAGATGTGAACTGGGAGGTGAAAACAGGCGATCGCATTGGCTTGGTAGGGGTCAATGGGGCTGGCAAGTCCACCCAGTTGCGGATTATTTCAGGAGAGGAAACGCCCACGGCTGGCGAGGTGATTCGTCCCAATAATTTGCATATTGCTCACCTCACCCAGGAATTTGAGGTTGATCCCAGCCGGACGGTGCGGGAAGAATTTTGGACGGTGTTTGATGAGGCCAATCGAGTGCAGCTTAAGCTGACAGATGTGCAGCATCAGATGCAGTCGGCGGATCCCCAGCAACTGGATGATTTGATTCATGAGATGGATCGGCTGCAGCGTCGCTTTGAGTCCCTGGATGGTTACGGTCTAGAAGCCCGCATTGAAAAGA
>DATNRH010001106.1 GCA_036703605.1 Candidatus Obscuribacterales bacterium
CAAAGTTTTAAAAACTTTTTCGGTAAATGGAGTCTTTTCTTCGGCCCAAAGCCAGTCTTTGAAGATTTTGTCATTTGTGCCAATTATAGACCAGTATGTCGATAGGAATCCTAATTCTAAACCCGATCTTAAAGACGTCAAACCTTGTTTGAAGAATCCAAATTTAGTTATTTGATATGATGACTTAAGCTCGTGATAGGCTTCCATTATGCTGAAATTTGAGCCATTAAGAAAATCAGCTACTCTTTCAATCGGGTAGCTTTGAGAGAGTGCAAAAATTAGATATAAGCCCGCTTCAATCGAGTTTTTTAAATTCTCTTGCTCTTCGAATTGAGAAAGAAATTCATAGGTTGATGTTGCAGCTTTATAGTTTTTGTCTGCAAGAACCATCTCTTTAATATTTCCTGTAAATTAGGTTATTGATATTTTACAAGTTTCATGGCGAATGCCGATTTATTTGTGGGGATTTCATCGAAAGCTTAAAAAGCGGTGTCATGACAACTAAATTCTTGATCAAACCTTAGTCAGGTCTATTATTGAAACCACAGTCACAATATGGCATATATTTCAGAGTGCTATACAAATAACTTCAGAAAATCTTTATGATCACCTATCCTGCTGCAGTTCCTTCGCGTAGTGCATCAACCTTGGGAAAAAGTCTAGAAAATCCTGTTCTAAATCATCATAATGCTGCATCATCTCCTGCCCTGCAGTTGCCAAACAGGTTGGACGCTTAAATCGTCGGGCTACGCGTGCAAAGGTACGATCGACCCCAGCCATAGTGCGGCAGTCGCCCAGCCAGTTTTGCTGAATCATCGTCGGCAATGCCCGCTGCAGCGATTCCGGGAGGCGATCGCGATCGCGCCATAGGAGTTGATAGATATCGTCAATAAATTGATCGAGGCTGTTGGTATAGAACTGATGCCAGTTGCGCGCTAGAAAATGATCGTAACTGATATCAATAATGATGCCGGCTAGCCGACGGTAAGGTGGCTGCAGGCGCTGACGGCTGCGGCAGTGGACGGGATGGCGATCGGTGAATTGGTCAATATCCCGATGGGTTTGAATGCCTTGGAGGATGACAGGGCTATAGCGATCGCTGTGGTTGGCAAGGCAGCCTTTAACAAAATCACCGAGGAGGTTGCCCAGGCGCGCATCATCGGAAGGGTGGGCTAGTCGCAAGTGGGCTAGGTGGTTCATGCTTCTAGGGTAGCCTTTGCAGCAAATCATAGCCTCAAGGTGAGCTAGGCCACACTATTTCTTGGCCAGCTCTTCTAAAATCCAGACATGGGTTACTAGGTGTTTGCATAAGGGCACATGCGGTTCTGCTGAACACCTAACAAATGGCCAGTGCAGTTCTAGGCGTTTCGCTAAAATCGAAGCTAGGAAACTCTAATCCAAAGGTTTCTAAGATGATTGACTGACAAAATCTGTGAGCCAGATGTCCGAAAGCCCTCACCTTCGCTGTTAGGGAAGGAAACCGGAAGGGTAGTTCAGCTTCCCTTGGAGAAAGGGTTATCAGCTTTTGTCAGTCAACCAGCTTCCAGGATGGCGATCGCTTGTCTACCACGTGATCTCCTCTCCATGTAGTACAGGTTCATGCTGGAGCTGACTCTGGAAACAAAGAGAACGATTTGTTCGGCAACCGCGCAGGATCAGCGTATGCAATACATTGACATCAACATGGCCCCGTTAGCTCGGTTGGAACGTCATTCCCTGAGGGGTAGAGCGCTACTCCCGGCCGATGGCGTTGTTCTTCCCCCAGGTTTTGAGCGATCGCCGACGGTTGCCGCTCTAGGTAGCGATCGCCCTTCGCGGGTAGGCTTGCTGCGGCGAGGTCGAGCCTTGGCGCTACCGATGCCCCATCACTGGTTGGCATCCCAGCCCCTGAGTTCTAGGTCTCGGCGGGGACAGGCCTATCCCCAGGCGATCGCTACAGAACTGAATCCCCACGGAACGATGCCCCAATATGCTCATTCCTCCGTGGTTACCCATCCGGTGCAAATTTATCCGGTACAGTCTCACCATGCCCAGATAGCGGCTTGCTTGGTCGAGCACCACTGGCCGTTAGAAGCAGGCCCCGTATTAGGGCTGGCCTTCGATGAACCGGCCTACGGGGAAGATGGCATGGTGTGGGGCGGCGAATTTTTCCGGGTAGACTACCATCAGGTGCAGCGGCTGGCTACGCTGAAGCCGGTTCCGCTGCTGGGGAATGAGCGGGCGATCGCCGAGCCTTGGCGGAATACCTACGCCCACCTCATTTCTGCATTTGACTGGGATGATGTCAACGCTGTTTATGGTCAGCTTGAGCTGATTCAGTTTCTCCATGCTCAGCCGCGGATCTTGCTGAACCAATTGATGATTACTGGAGCCCAAGCGCCGAAAACCTCCTCTGTGAGTCGCTGGTTTGATGCCGTGGCGGCGGCCATCGATCTACATCGTGAAGCGGCAGACTATGGCGGTCAGGGGGGCGACGCTCTAGAGCAATGTATTCAACCTGAAGACTGGATCGGTGCAGAGCGATCGCCCTATCCTTTCTCGGTGGATAAGATGCGTCTGCGCACAGGGCAGCGCCTGCCCTACCTAGATCCCCGTTCCATGTGGCACGCTTTGCTGGAAGATCTAAGCCAAGGGGAATCTATGGGGTTGATGGCAGCCCGATTTCAGGTGGGTCTAGGACATGCGATCGCAGACTTGGCGATGGAGTTAGCCCAAGGGCAAGGGCTGACCCATATTGCTCTGGTGGGATCGATGGTGCATTATCCGCGCCTCACCCAGTTAATCACCCAGCGTTTGATTGATAGCGGTTATCCCGTTTTGGCAGCTCCACACCGATCTCAAGAAGCCCAAGTGCTGCTGGGACAGCTTGCCGTTGGTGCGGCCCGTACCCTGAACCTAGCATCAGCCGATACCTTGATCGCCCAAGAAGCGGTGATTTGTTCCTGATGCGGCGGATTTGGATGGAAAAGACCGCTATCGTTTTGTTGCAGGTTACGTCTGAATCATGAATCCCTTGTCAGGATGTTAAAGGGGTATTGATCGGCCCTTGCCCTACGGCAGACCCATACGATATCTCTTTGAGCTAGACCGTCCCTTAGCTTTTCTGACGCGATCGCGCTCAATGCAAACGTTACGGAGTTTTTTGCTATGACCCCCCCCCTCCTGCATCCCGATGACTCCTCGCCTCAGGATCCTTCATCTCTAGACCAACTCTTACATCGGCAACTACGTCAGTCCGTGTCTCGCTATTTCTATGAATCCTGTGATGGGGTGATGCAGGCCTTGCTGTTAAGCTGCCAGTGGCAAATCACCACCACCGTCGATGCGTTGACCCTCGTCATCCACTGTCCCAACCCCGCTACCCATAACAGGGTGTTGAACTACTTGCCGTCCCTGGCCCGCTATCTAGCCCGCTTTGGCAACACGGCCCGCATCCACATTGGCTCAGCGGACAGCAATGCTCCTTCGTTGGATATTCAAGTCGATGATTACTCGTTAACGGAGTGAGCTGGTCGAAGCTGGCGTTGGTGAGGTCTAAGGGGGTGGGTTTCGACTCCGCTCAACCCTCGTCTCAGTGAAGCTACGTTGCCGGGTTTCGACGTTACTCAACCCTCGTCTCATCAGGATTTGAGCCTTTTGACGTTGCTCCATGCTCGCCAATCGTTAGGTTCTTCCACTTATCCCTGTTGACCACAACCGATCCTGTCTTGTAGCGTTAGGGCAAGTTTGTCGGCCAAACCCGCGACCCAAGCTTCATCCTGGGCGGTGTAGCTACGGGGAACATTGGCTCCGAGGATGATCACACCGCGATCGCCTAGGGGTTGGCAGATCACCCCTTGGGTATTGTCAGGCAAGTAGTTGAATTCAATGCGTCCAGGGTAAAGATCCAGCTTCACCAAATACACTGGCTTCTGAGTGGTCAGCACCCGCTGCACAATGGTTCCCGGCGTTACCTGGGGAACCGTTCCCAAAATACCCCGTCGCAGGATCGTGTGGCCGTCGTAGTAAACCACCAGCGATCGCGTCACGGTGTTGGTGAGCAGCAGATGGGATGCCCAGGCTAGCTCGGTTTTAATGTCGTCTGGCAGTGTGGGATCCAGCTCAAATCCTTCCTCTCCCACCAGCTCGACCGCATCGGGCGATCGCGGCTGCACACGTTGCCACAGGAGACCGGTTAAGATCAACACCGCGCAGGCAATCACGCCCAGCACATCTGCCCTGGCCTGAGATTCTGTTAACACCGGAGTGACTAAGCGATTCACCATCAGCAGCGTGCCAGCCAAGCCGCCGACCCAAATGGGTAGACGACGCAATACTAAGGTTTGATCCGGCTTCGTCATAATAATTGAAGAATGAGGTGGAAACCTTTGGGTAGGGTGACGGTTTCACCGCCCATTCCCACGACAAGTCCCCTACCATCATAATCGAAGTGGCAGGCTAACCAGCTTTCCCACTCTTGCTCTATCGCATTGATGACACGCGGATTATGCACCACGCCCAATTGGCTTTAGTCGGTTTTTTGTTCGCTTGGATGGGAGGGGGAGATGTTCAAGTCCTGCGCCCCTCAAACCTATCCAGTTGGATTGAGGAGATGACCTGGATTCAACCTTTTAAGCCTATTGTTCTGAGTCCAACGCCCGAAACCGATGCGATTGCTCAACGCTATCTGGCAGCCATTGATGATTTAGGCTTTGCCAGGCAAGAGCAGGGCATCTGGCTGCAGGTGGGGAATGATGTGGTGCTGGATCATGAAGGGACAACCCCCCTATCCGCTGCGTCTCTGACCAAAATTGCCACGACTCTCGTGGCTTTGGATGAATGGGGACCAGACCATAGATTTGCCACGGTTCTGGCTACTACGGGGCCGGTTGAAAATGGTGTTCTCCAAGGCAATTTGATCATCCAGGGGGACGGCGATCCCTTTTTCGTGTGGGAGGAGGCGATCGTTTTGGGTAATGCCCTGAATCAAGCAGGCATCACCCAGGTGGCCGGGGATTTGGTGGTGGTGGGCAATTTTGTCATGAACTACGAAACGGATCCTTTGGTGGCAGGGGAGCTTTTTGTGCAGGCCTTGAACTCTCAGGACTGGGATGGCGAGGTGGCGGATCAATATGCGCGTTTACCTGAGGATACGCCCAAACCCACGGTGGCGATCGCTGGCTCGGTGACAGCGGCCTGGCAGATGCCCACGCGGGCCGTACCGATTTTGCAGCGCGACTCTCTGCCCCTGTCGCAAATCCTCAAGGCTATGAACATCTACAGCAACAACACCATGTCGGAGGTGATGGCGGAGGCGTTGGGCGGTGCAGATGTGGTGGCGGAACGGGCGGCAGCGATCGCGGGCGTGCCGGGGGAAGAAATTCAGCTGATCAATGGATCGGGGCTAGGGGAAGAAAATCGGGTCTCGCCAAGGGCGTCGGTGGCCATGCTAATCGCTATTCAGCGGGATATGCAGGAGACTCAACTGACGGTCTCTGATCTCTTTCCCGTGGCTGGTCGGGATGAAGGCACCCTGCTCTCCCGCGATCTTCCCACCCTGGCCGCCGTGAAAACGGGTACCCTCAACCAAGTGAGCGCATTGGCGGGAGCCTTTCCCACCCAGCGTGGCGTGGTGTGGTTTGCCTTGATTAATCGCGGCTGGGATCTCGATAGCTTTCGCCAGCAGCAGGATGTGTTGCTGCAGCAAGTGTTGGCAGAGTGGGATCCAGTGGCGATCGCCCCCCGTGAGCTACGCCCCGACAATACGGAAAACCCTGAGGACTTACTGGGAGCCCCAGAACGAACAAAGCGGCTGACGGAAACAGCTCAGACGGCGGATAGCAACACCCTAGAGTTCTAACCTTAGCGGCGCTGCAGGCTGCGAGGATCGAGAGCATCCCGCAGGCCGTCGCCCAGGAGGTTGAACGACAGGACTGTCAGGACAATTAACACCGCAGGTGACCACACCAGCCACGGCTGCAGCACCAGCACCGATGCATTGGTGGCTAGGGAGAGCATATTGCCCCAGGAAGGATCGGGCTGTTGAATACCGAGACCAATGAGGCTAAGCACCGCCTCGGCAATGATGAAGCTGGGAATGGAAAGCGTAGCGGCGATGATCACGTAGGTTGCGGTCTGGGGCAAGACATGGCGGACGATGATATACAGCGGCTTGGCTCCCATCGCCTTGGCCGCCTGCACAAAGTCTCGTTCCTTAATGGACAACACCTGCCCACGGATCACCCGCGCCAGACCTGACCAACTGACGAAGGAGGTAATCAAAATAATCAGCATGAAGCGCTGGGAACTGCTGAGCCCCACCGGCAGCACCGCCGCCAGAGCTACCAACAGGTAAATGGTGGGAATGGTCATCAACACTTCCACTAGACGCATGAGGGTCGCATCGACCATGCCGCCAAAGTAGCCGGAAATGCCGCCGACTAACATCCCCAGCGGGAAGGAAATGGCAATACCAATCAGGCCAATACTGAGGCTAATGCGGCCGCCGTGGATGAGCCGACTCAATTGATCCCGAGCTTGTTCATCGGTGCCCAGTAGATTCAGCCGTCCTTCACCCACGGTGCCAAAGAGATGGCGATCGCCCGAAATGCCGGGAAACACGGTTACTTCTTCAAAGATGCGATCGCCCCCAGAACCTAGATTGACCGGCAGGGGCAAGGTGACTCTTAAAAATTGATAGGCATCACCGCGTACAAACAGGCGGATCGGTGATGGTTGACTATCGTCGGCAATCAGTTCCCGTTTGCCGGTTTCTAGGCTTACGGGCCCTTGGGTGGT
>DATNRH010001107.1 GCA_036703605.1 Candidatus Obscuribacterales bacterium
CTACCATCACCAGCAGAATGGCGTCAGTGAGCGGTCGTGGGGAGTGCTAAAAGACCTAGGGCGTGCTAACCTACTATGGGCTGAAATGCCGGACACTTGGTGGCCCTACGCCAATAAGTACGCATGCTATACCTCCAATCTCCTCCCGTGCTCCTCCAATCCCAAGAATGCCTCACCGCATCTTGTTTACTACGGACAGCTAGGAGCCTACCACGCCCTTGGACCATGGGGCTGCAAGGCATACATCACCACGGCTCCTGAGACACGCCCCCACAAGCTGGCCCCGCGCGCCTACGAGGGCATCATGCTAGGTCCATCCCGTACTTACGATGCATGCAAGTTTTATGTGCCCACTCTTAACAAAATTGTGTGCAGTCGGCACTACAAGCTGACGAACATCCCTGGTGGTCGCCTCCTCAAGCAAATACCCTCGATGGAAGATCAGATAGACCCAAGCTCAGTTGCACCTGGCAAGAGAAGAATGATCGCCGACCCGTCGTCACCTGAACCCCTTGACAGCCCAATGAAAGAGTCCGACACCCCACCACGCCAGGAGGACACCAGCTCTGGCGCGCCCCCTAACCGTCGTTCTACTCGTCTCCGCAACAAGCAACAGGTTGACTACCGCGAACCGGACACCACCCTGATTGATCAATACCTGAATGCCCTGCAGGAGAATACGCACACCGCAGCGCATCTGGACACCCCACTGCCCCAAGACGACGCTGTCAACCCCAACAGAGTGGCTCACATCTACGACAACATCAAAGAGAAGGACCTAACAGCAGAGTCCATCAAGAGACTACCTGACTACGCGCTATGGCACGCTGCTCAGATGCGTGAACTGCGTGAGCTCACCGCGCTGAAGACTTGGAGAATGGTCAGACTACCCAGCGGTAGGCGTACTATCAAACACAAGTGGTGCTTCCGCAGAAAATTCACTGAAACCGGGGCTATCGAACGATACAAGGCACGACTTGTGGGCAAAGGCTTCACCCAGATACGGGGAGTTGATTTCAATGAGACCTTCTCGCCCGTAGTCAGGCATGAGACCGTAAGACTCTTCTTAGCCTTCTGCGCAGCCCATGGCCGTCAAGTCTTCCAGGCAGATATTGGAAACGCCTACCTCAATGCCCCACTTGAAGAGGAGGTATACATAGACCTACCCGCTGGGCTAGCCGACTACCTTCGTCAACACCCTGACAGCCTTTCCGACATGGAACGAGAATACCTTTCATCAGGCAAGGCTGGCGACCTCGTACTGCTACTTCTCAAAGGACTCCCAGGACTAAGACAAGTAGGTAGGAACTGGTTCGAAATGTTCGCCAGATGGCTCCTTGGACATGGTTTTGAGCAATGTCCAGTGGACACATGCCTCTTCTATACGGTCACTCGCAACCTCATCATCTCGACACACGTGGATGATTGCATGTTCGGGCCCGAGCAAGCAGCTCTTTACGAAGAGCTGCTGACGAGACTCAAGGCCGATTTCAAGGTGGCGTCGGGCTCCTTATCTTGGTTTCTGGGTATAAACATTATTCAAGACCCCACGAATGGAATAGTCATGACTCAGGAACAGTACACGACCACCATCCTTAAGCGCTTCCAAATGCATGACTCCAGACCAGCTGCCTCCCCCATGGTCGTTGGTGCGAACACACAAGAGCCATGCACTGAGCCCTTCACAGATATCAAGCTGTTCCGCTCTGCTATAGGGTCGCTCATGCACCTCGCTAAGTGGTCGTGCCCGGACATTGCGTACGCAGTGGCGTTCTGCGCACGCGCAATGTCCAAACCAACTCAAGATTCCTGGACTTGCGTCAAGAGGATATTTAGATACCTCCAAGGCACCGCAAATCATGGCTTACGCTACTCCTACCATCTGGACCTCACCCTGGAAGGGCACTGTGACAGTGACTTTGCAAACTGTCCAACATCCCGCAAGTCAGTGAGCGGATTCATATACACCGTGGACAATGGCACTGCCCCAATCTCCTGGAAGAGCGGCAACCAAGAACTCGTGGCCACCTCCACTCTAGAAGCAGAGTACATCGCCCTTTTCACCGCCTCTCAAGAAGCCCTATTCTTGCAAAGGCTCTTCGGCTACATCCGAGATCAACCACCAATGTGTGTGACCATCAAATGTGACAATCAGGGAGCCATTGCGGTAGCTAAGAACCCCGAATTTCACAAGCGCACTAAGCACATTAGCGTCAAATACCATGCCATTCGGGAACGCACTGTCCTAGGACAGATAACTCCCACATATATCGAAACCTCACAGAACCGAGCAGACGTATTCACTAAGCCAGTACCCCCGGTCACTATTCAACAGCTTCCCTACCTCCACCGCCCAGTACACGTCCGCGGTGAGGGGGAGTGTCAGAGAATGGATCCGGGTTGACACCGCTGACGTCACTGGGGCCACTAAAACCCGCCAGCAAAGACCTGTTTCCCTCACTTGTTATACACGCACACCACATTTAGTATACACTGCCATGCACGCATTTATGAGACATATATACACTTTATTGCACACTAGACCAGCATAATTTATCGCGACACCCACAAATATTTACTCCACCGCGCCGCGCTCTCCCTGCCCTTCCTGACCGTGATATACATCCAGTACATCATCAGGGGGAGCATCCGGTTTATCCATCATCCCTGCATCATTGCATAACACCTACTCAATCCACACCCTAACCTTGCACCCTTATCAATCATTCACGCATACACAGACTTCATAACTTACTCAACACACACGTACTCATCTCACCCATCAACACCCTCCTTGTCTTTACTATCTCATAATACCACTCAATAAACATAACCTTTAACAGGTTATGGGCCCATCGCTCCCGCGTGCACACACAGACACAAACACTCCCGCTCCTCGCTCTTAAACTCGCTCTCACAGACGATTCATCCCTTACATTTTCCGTTCATCCCTTACATTTTCTGTCCTCACCCATTCATCGCACTCATTACAACTCCTACGTCACAAATACTCAAGCCCTTCACGCTCCTGCGACTCCTTCTTACCCTTTGCAGCGCGCTTTGATACTTGCTCGCTTACAAAAAATAAGTCTAGATCATCAAATCATCACCGAACCTCGTGACCATTCAGCTACAGTCATTCTTGGGACATCTCTTGAACGACATGGAACACACGACCAACTCCTCAACCCCATTCTCCTCTCCTAATCGAAGCTCACCC
>DATNRH010001108.1 GCA_036703605.1 Candidatus Obscuribacterales bacterium
GCCCTCACGCACCTCTACCAGCGCTTCCAGCCCCAGCCCACCTTGGTTGATCGGCAAACAGCTTGTGAGTTTGAACCCTTGCTCAATTCAGAGGCGATCGCTGCTGCCTTTGTCGTCAAGCATGGCCATGTTCATCCTGAAAAAGCGGTTCGGGCCTATAATCATGCCTTTCAGCGCTTGGGTGGGCAGATGGCGATCGCTCCTGTACGGCAGATGCAAACTGATCAGGGCAAGATCACTGGTGTGGTCACGCCTACTGAGATCTATGCTGGACATCAAGTCGCAGTTTGTGCTGGGGCTATGAGCCGGGCTTTGCTGCAACAGATGCAGATCACCGTGCCCTGCTACTTTTCCCATGCAGAACTCATCGAAACACCGCCTGTTGACCTCAACCTGCGCATGGTAATCATGCCGGCCAATACCCGTCGTTTTGCCCTAGAAGCTACCGTGGAGCAAAGCCAGAAGGAAGACCTCTGGGATGAAGCTGGTCACGAAATTGCTCCCCCCATTTTAGATGCGGGCATCTTTCAGTTTGCTGATGGACATCTGCGGCTTGGACAAATTAGCCGTCTCCTTACCGATCCCCAGGCACCTGTGGATGCTGCTGCGAGTGAACGCCAGATTCGAGAAGCGATCGCTCACCTGATTCCGGCCCTAGCGGATGTGCCTGGCCAATGGCACCGCTGCTTAGTTGCCTTCAGTGGCGATCGTATGCCCCTCGTGGGCGCTCTCCCGGACTACGCAGGCCTACATCTATTCTCCGGCTTCAGCAATCCTTTTGCCTTCGTGCCACCCATCGCCCAACGCTTTGCCAAAAGCCAGGTAGGAAACCCTGACCTCCTGATTGAGTCTCTAGCACCCTCACGATTTAAAGAACAAAATTAAAGCTTTGTAGTTTTTGATACAGAATTTAGACTATATCTTTGGGTCTGGATTACACTAAGAAATGGTTGGAGACCCCTGTCGTCACTTTGTTGTCTATCTGTGAGACCTATGACCCAGTCTAATTCCCGTATTCCTACCTCTAAAACTGCTCAGGAGCAAGATCGTGCTGTGCAGCGCTATCGCCGCACGAGCCCCAACAGCAAGGATCTCTATACCCAGTGGCAGGCTATTCGTGCGGCTGCACTCCAACAGCGCAGTCCCGACTCGCAATACGATGTGATCCCGGGAGAAGATAGCTATTAGCAGCGCCTATTTAGGTAATTGGGTGGGCGATTTAGGTTGGGCACTGCCTACCTATGAGCAATAGGTTCTAAACTAGCCCATCCTGCTCAATTTCTTCAATCACTTGGAGTCCACGAGGATCGCCCACTTTGAGCACAGCAAGACGGGCATCGTCGCGGACGCCCATGTCTTCATCTTCGGCAAAGGCTTCAATAATGGCGTCAATAGCCGTGGCATAAATCACATTGGACGGCAGCTCTCGGCACAGCAGGCCAATCGCCCAGGCACAGTTGCTGCGCACCGCTGCTACAGGATCACGCCGCAGAGCTTCAATGAGGGGAGGAATAGCGGCAATCACCGATTCGTAGTCTAGATTGGCCATCTGGGCTAGGGCACTGGCGGCCCATAGACGCACGGCGGAAATATCGGTGCGTAGGGCATGGGTGAGCGGCGTTAGGGAGCGGCGATCGCGGCAGTTGCCCAAAGCCCAGACAAGTCCTTTGCGCACATAGCCGTTCAGATCCTGCTCTAACTGCACAATGAGAGCATCAACGGCTAGGGGACTGGGGTTGCGTCCGAGGGCATAGGCGGCACTCACCCGGATGAGCGGACAGGTATCGGACAGAAGGTTAATTAATTGAGGAACGGCGCGAGGTTCCTCTAGTTCACAAAATGCTCGGGTGGCCAACATGCGCTGCTGATTGTCGGACGCGTCTAGCAAAGGCAGCATTACGTCCGGATCTGGCTTGTCATCCTCAGATACGTCGATCGCCTCGAGATGATCCAGTGGGCTATCGGCGGCAATGGCAGGGTCTAACACGCTAGCATCGTCATCATACATATTGTCACTCTACAGCAAACCGTGCCCTGCGTAATGGGTCTCGCCAGGAAAAATCTCCTAGCCCCATGGGGGCGATCGCCCCTAGCCCTAGCCTCTACCGCTGGATAGTTTATGGAATGCTCATCCTCGCCTAAGCTACCGATATCCTCTTTATGGTTGGCGAGACGGGTGTCCTTCTGAGACACTAGTAGTGGCACAATGGTGGAATACTCATTCTGAGGTGTTCTGGCTAGCTTACCCATGAACCGGTGTCACCGCCTCTTTGGGAATCTCAACCAGAAACTAGCCGTGATTCCCAGTTCAACGTAGCGGAACGTTGCCAGGGCGATCGCTAGATTCTACGGAGATCGATGCCCAGAGGTTGGCCAAACCTCCCTGCTCCCGCCCTCAAATCACACACGCGGACGATCGATGACCATGACGACTTCCGTCTTGGAAGAGTTATTGCAATCCATGCCCCACCTGCGGTCACAGATGTACTTTAAAGCATCCTTGACAGCTCTTTCCCATGCCATGGAAGACCAGGTGCTGGCAGATACAGGGCAGCCTCTTGTCATTGCCAATTTTCAACGAGAACGATTTTATCGCCAAGAGGTCAATCGTTACCTACGTATTTCAGCATTAACCCCTCAGGTCTACGTTCTAGCCGCCGCCGAAACAGAATTTTCTAGCCGTAGCGACCACTATGAAATGGTGGCGTTTGATGCCAGCGATGAACTTCGCCACGAATGGCATCTGGTGGTTATTGGAACTCGGTATTCTGCCTGTTTAATCTGCCGTGAGCGCCAAGGAATTACAGACTTCCAGGGCACGGAAGGCATGACGGTTGATCAAACCCGACGGTTTGAAGGAATTTGGACGTTTGATCGCCACGTGAGTTCTGAAGCCGCCAAGCTTTTATTAAACCGTGTCGCCTACTATCGCCCAGAACTCCAGGACAAGGTGGAGCAGGCCCGTGCTGACTTCCTCATGGATGGCCCCATCCCTCACCGAGATATTGATCCCGATCCCTTTGCTCAACGCCTCGTCACCTATCTGCAAGCTGGGCAATACAAACTTTTGAAGGCCTACCGCTCTATTGCGGCTCAGGAACGCCGAGAACGATTGGCTAACCTGATTACCACCGCTATTCGGCGATCGCTCAATCCTCAAGAAATTTTCGCCGTGGCGGTCAAAGAACTGGGGCAGGCCATGGAGGTATGTCGCTGCTTGATCTATCGCTGCAAGGCTCGGGATCAAGCGGCCCAGATTCACCACGAGTATCGATTTGAGGAAGGCCTGGCCTCGCTCTACGGAGAATCTTGGCCCTTGGCTGACAATCCTCTCTTTCAAGTGTTGACCGAAAGCCTAGAGCCGGTTGCCATTGCCGATACGGAGCAGGCACAGGCCTTTGATCTAGAACCGGTGCGATCGCTGATTGATCGTTGGCAGATCCGGTCGTGGTTGATGGTGCCGATTGTCTACCAAGGTCGCTTGCTAGGGGTGATCGAGCTGCAGTCTTGTCGGGCTGACCCCCATGACTGGTCGGCGGATGAAATGAGTTTGGTAGAGGCGATCGCCACCCAATTGGGCACAACGCTGATTCAAGCCGAGTCCTACGCCCATCTTGAAGATCTCAACGAGCAGCTTGAGGCCCTAGAGCGCACCCGCAGTAACCTGATTGCCATCACTGGCCACGAGCTGCGCACCCCGCTGTCTACTATTCAAATCTGCCTAGAGAGTCTATCCAGCGAACCTGATATGCCCCTCGAACTGCGGCAGGTGATGCTCAGTTCGGCCCTCTCCGATGCCGAGCGCATGCGCACCCTAGTTCAAGATTTCCTCACCCTCTCGCAACTGGAGAGTGGCCGGGTGAAGTGGCACTTGGAGCCGCTGGATTTGGAGGAATGTGTAGACTTGGCCCTGAGCGGCATCCGTACTCGGCAATCGGAAGGCAAGATGCCAACAATTACGGCCAATGTGTCCTTGCCGGAACTGCCGCTGGTGCGGGCTGATGGAGAATGGTTGGTGGAGTTGCTCTCCAAGCTGTTGGACAATGCCTGTAAATTTACTGAGCCGGAAGGGCAGGTGGTGATTGAGGCCCGGCCCGCGAGCGATGCCAAAGCTATGCTGGAGGTGACCATTCGCGACACCGGGCGCGGCATTGAACCCAACCGCCTAGAGGCGGTTTTTGAACGGTTTTACCAAGAAGAAGGAGCCCTTCGGCGCACGGCTGGCGGTACGGGTCTGGGCTTGGCCATTTGCCGCCAGATTGTTGTGGGGTTGGGGGGCAAAATCTGGGCGGAGTCTGCTGGTCGTGACCAGGGCACCCAGTTCCACTTCACCATTCCCACGGCGGATACGGCCCGCTCGGCTCCACCCCCGGCGATCGCCCCCTCCCGTCCTCCCCGGCGATCGTCCAACCCCAAACGCGCCAGCTTGCGATAGTCCCGAATCGGGTCGGGTGATTCCCGAAGCGGACAGGGTCTATTACACTATGTAAAGAATCTAAAAAGAATCTCAGCAGGAGTTAATCCAGTCTTTTGGACTGCGTTCAGCTTCATGGGCAACAGGTTTGGCTAGGTTCACTACAGTCACTGGGTTGGAACAGGTTAAGGATGCGAGTTGCAATTATTGGGGCAGGGCTAGCCGGACTTTCGACCGCCGTGGAACTGGCGGATGCCGGGCATGAGGTAGAAATCTTTGAATCACGTCCTTTTGTGGGCGGTAAGGTGGGTAGCTGGGTGGATGGCGAGGGCAATCACCTAGAAATGGGGCTGCATGTCTTCTTCGGCTGTTATTACAACCTCTTTGCCCTGATGGAAAAAGTGGGTGCGATCGATCACCTGCTGCTCAAGGAGCATGTGCATACCTTTGTAAATTCCGGCGGTAACCTAGGCGCGCTCGACTTTCGCTTCATCACCGGCGCACCATTCAACGGACTGAAAGCCTTTTTCACCACCTCTCAACTGTCGGTGCAAGACAAGCTACAGAATGCGATCGCTTTGGGCACCAGTCCAATTGTGCGTGGCTTGGTCGATTTTGAAGGAGCCATGCGCTCCATCCGTGACCTGGATGGCATCAGCTTTGCCGATTGGTTTCGGCAGCATGGCGGCTCCAACGGTAGTCTGAAGCGCATGTGGAATCCCATTGCCTATGCCTTGGGCTTTATTGATACCGAGCAGATCTCTGCCCGCTGTATGCTGACCATCTTCCAATTTTTTGCCGCCCGCACCGAGGCATCGGTTCTGCGGATGCTGGAAGGTTCGCCCTACGACTACCTGCACAAGCCCATTTTGGACTACCTGGAAGCGCGCGGCTGCCAGGTGCATACCCGACGCGGCGTGCGCGAGATTTTGTTCAGTGAAGAGGGCGATCGCACTCAGATAACCGGTCTGGCGATCGCCAACGGTGACACCGTAGAAACCATTACCGCCGACGCCTACGTCTGCGCCTGCGATGTGCCCGGTGTCCAACGGCTGCTGCCCGACACCTGGCGGAAATGGGATCAGTTTGACAATGTGTACAAACTAGAAACCGTTCCCGTCGCCACCGTGCAACTGCGTTTCGACGGCTGGGTCACCGAGTTGACCAATGCCGCCGAGCGCACCCAGGTTGACCATGCGGCGGGGCTGGATAACCTACTCTACACGGCCGATGCGGATTTCTCCTGCTTTGCCGACCTAGCGCTGACGAGCCCCAGCAACTATTACCGCGAGGGTCAAGGCTCTCTGATTCAAGCCGTGCTCACCCCTGGCGATCCCTTCATTAAGCAACCCAACGACGCGATCGCCCAGCATGTGCTCGACCAAGTTCACAACCTGTTTCCCTCATCGCGATCGCTGACCATGACCTGGTCTAGTGTGGTGAAGCTAGCCCAGTCGCTGTACCGGGAAGCGCCAGGCATGGATCGATATCGCCCCGATCAAAAGACGCCGATCGCCAACTTCTTCCTGGCCGGTAGCTACACCCAGCAAGATTACATTGACAGCATGGAAGGGGCGACTATTTCTGGCAAACGGGCGGCCAAGGTCATCCTAGAATCCTTCGGCGATCGCACCGATATTCAAGAGCTGACCCTGGTTGCCTAGACCGTCTTGATCTCCCCCGCGATTCCTCCTACACTCGTCTTCCCACACCCTTCCCTGGTTGTTCATCACGGCACCTATCTATGTCTGATTGGCTCGAACATAGCGTTCAAGTTGAAGTCGAAACCCCCGTCGAGCACGTCTGGAGTCTATGGTCTGACCTAGAACAGATGCCGCGCTGGATGAAATGGATCGACTCGGTACAGATTTTGGAGGACGATCCCGAACTCTCTCGCTGGACCTTGGCCTCCGGAGGTCTAGAATTTCGCTGGCTCTCCCGCATTTTGAAGGTCACGCCCAATCAAATTATTCAATGGGAGTCGGTAGACGGGCTGCCCAATCGCGGTGCAATTCGGTTCTACGACCGAGGCGATCGCAGTATTGTGAAGCTCACCGTTGCCTATGCTATTCCTGGCATCTTAGGGCAGTTGATGGACAATCTTTTCTTGGGTCGTGTGGTGGAATCGACCATTCAGGCCGATCTCGAACGTTTCCGTAACTATGCCCTTGCCCACCGTTCATAGGTTTTAATGACCCATTCCCCGGCTTACACTCCCCCCTGGCTGCTGAAAAATGGCCTAGCCATGACCCTGCATACCGCCCTCTGGGTTAAACGACATTGGCAGCAGCTCACCCTCGAACCGCAGCCGACCTACCGCAGTCATATTTTTTACGGTGCAAATGGAGTGCCGCTGCACGCTTGGATCGCTCAACCACCCGGAGCGATCGCTACCATCATTGGCACCTACGGGATCACGGGCTCCTTAGACAACCAATGGCTGCTGCAGATTCTGGGACGAAAAGCGATCGCCCGAGGTTTTGCCGTGATCTTGTTTGACTGGCGAGCCCATGGCAAAAGTGGTGAGCTATCGCCAACCCTCACCTCCGATGGTCTGTATGAAGGACAAGACTTTGTCCACATTGCCGACCAGGCCAAAGCCATGGGCTTTCCCAGTCCCTTTTGGTTTACCGGCTTTTCCCTGGGCGGGCAGTTGGCATTATGGGGTGGTCATGCCGCTCAAGATCTCAGCGCCTATGCTCACCTGCAACCCGAGGATATGGGCGGCGTGGCGGTCATTTGCCCGAATCTCGACTCCAACCGCTCCCTTACCTACCTAATGCAGGCCCCCCTGGGTCGGTATGTGGAGCGATCCATTACCCAGGAACTCACTCGCCTGGCCTGGCGGCTCCATCACCTCCATCCCCAAGCCATTGACCCAGCCGCCATTCAGCGGGCTCGTAGCATTCGTGGCTTCGACCAAGAACTGGTGATTCCTGCCCTAGGATTCGCCACCGTAGAAGACTACTACGCAGCCAGTAACCCGCTGCCGTTACTACCCCATCTATCCCATCCCACCTTGATTCTCTACGCTGCCGACGATCCTCTCTTTGCCCCTAGCCTCGTTGCCGATCTTCAGCAGGCCTGCCGTGGCAATCCTGCCATGACCCTCTGGCTCACCCGCTACGGTGGCCATATTGGCTACCTCAGCAGCAAAGCCTGTCAGTCCCTCTGGGGCGATCGCGATCCGTGGTGGGCATGGAACCGGCTGCTCGATTGGTGTGCCGCTCACCCGAAAACCGTCGCCCGATCGGCCGACCTAGTTGGCGATCGCCTTGAGTCATCTGCTTAGGGCGATCGCCGCACATGTGCGCCAAGCGTCCAGACATCACCCACTCGTAACTGATCGTGACAATTCGCAATATAGTCCATCATGTTTTGGGGCCTGAAACTTCCTGGGCGATCGCCTACCTTCCTAGAGACAAAAGCGACTTCGTATCCTACGGCATCAAAAAAAATGAGCAATCATGCTTATAATCTGTACAGGAATCTTATTCTTCTTATACAAACCTTTGCCAAGTCGCTAGAATAACCTGTAGTTAAATACCCATTAGTGATGCCTCGGATACTTGTCATTGACGACGATTCTGCAATTTCAGAACTGGTTGCTGTCAACCTAGAAATGGCCGGCTATGATGTGAGTCAGGCAGCGGATGGTATTAAAGGTCAGGCCATGGCTCTGCAATTGATACCTGACTTGATTATGCTGGACTTAATGCTGCCCAAAGTGGATGGCTTTACCGTATGCCAGCGGCTGCGGCGAGATGAGCGCACCGCAGATATCCCAGTGCTGATGCTCACGGCCCTCGGACAAACCCAAAACAAAGTGGAAGGCTTCAATGCTGGAGCCGATGATTACTTAACGAAGCCGTTTGAAGTTGAGGAGATGCTGGCACGGGTTCGAGCCCTGTTGCGCCGCACCGATCGCATTCCCCAGGCTGCGAAACATACCGAAATCCTCAACTACGGGCCGCTCACCTTGGTGCCCGAGCGGCTAGAAGCCATTTGGTTTGACCGAACGGTTAAGCTCACCCACCTAGAGTTTGAGTTGCTCCATTGCCTCTTGCAGCGTCATGGGCAAACTGTTTCCCCGAGTGAAATTTTGAAAGAGGTGTGGGGTTATGATCCAGATGATGATATCGAAACCATCCGGGTTCACGTTCGCCATCTACGCACCAAGCTAGAGCCAGATCCTCGTCATCCCAAATATATTAAAACTGTCTATGGGGCAGGCTACTGCTTGGAGCTTCCTAGAGTTGAGCAGACTGAATCAGAAGACTCTCCCCAAGCCGTCTAACCACCCTACTCCTTACGGCCGACCCCACCTGATGTATCAGGGTACCTTTGCCTGATACGGACAGGCTCGGCTAGTGAGGGATAGGGCACTGCCATGATCGTAGTGATGTCAGCATCGCCTCATGCTATGCCATATATTCAAACCATATTCAAATCAAATGGCTCGGAAATCCTGCGATTCCCGAGCCATTGATTAGAGATTTAATACCCCCAGGGGAATTCGAATCCCCGTCGCCTCCGTGAAAGGGAGGTGTCCTAGGCCTCTAGACGATGGGGGCGCGTTAAAATCTCCTTTATTAAAGTAGCGAATCTAGGAAATTGTGTCAATACTTTCGCGCAGATCTTTTTCCAATCTCCGTAGAACTGGCTACTGAATCGGTAGCCCATGACGCATCTTTGTGGGCAAGCCTAGGCAGAAACCGCCAACGATGCTAGGAGAAATGCTCCGACATCACCTTGGGGGATTAGGCTGCTATTGCGAAGCACGGGTCTTTAGCGCGGTAGGATCTAGGTTACCAGTACTAAACTTCGCTAGAACTGCAGCACCCATGGGCAGAGGCGATCGCTCTCCCGGCATTGGGGGAGGCACAATCATAATCATGACTGTCTCCTGCAAGCCCCCATCTGGGCTCCTTGCAGCTAGGCTAGAGAATTGCGCAAACGCATGAGCTGACGACGCATTCGAGGGGATGCATTGACCTCAGAGGTTTCTTGCACATCAACCACAGCATCAAGGGTTTCGAGGCAATCGTCTGCGCCGCAAGACAATGCTTCAAGCAGTAGCTCTAGGAGTTGCTCTGAGTCAACAGCCATCACCTCTTTATCTTCAACCAACCGAAATTTGAGGTGAATCTCGCAATCATACACACCGACTTCAGAGGTTTCGGTTTGTTGCCGTAGGGAACCGGTCTTCATAGCGTTTGGGTGAGGGGAACAACAATAGATACAGATGATGATCTGCCACCGTTCAACAGTGCTCAACTCTCAACTCAAGAATCATCTATCCATTGACTGGACACTTTAAGTCTTAAATTGCGGGTTTGATTGCAAGTGCTGATCATTCATCAACTTAGGTCAATCTAACATAGTTATATTGAGGACTATATCCGCTATTTAGCTGAATTCAAACTGTTATTAATCATCACATTATGTTCAGAGAAAATGACTTCTATTCACAGAAAATTCACATAATCTATCCCTGCGATCGCCATTGCTTAAACTTGTTTTGTAAAATCTCATCGATCCTTATTGAACCATGAATGAAGTTCAGTCATAAATGCTTCACAGGTAGCTTCGTATCATAGAGAAAGACACATCTTGTGAGACAAGCTATCAGTGTATCCGTATATATCCGTAGGTTTTATAGGGGCGATCGCTCAGCGAGAGCTTGATTCTCTGGGATAAATCTTTCACATCAGGCTGTTGGGAAAATGTATTCGTTTTAACGTCATATGTCTTCTATTTATCGATGATTTACATATTTTTTTTCCTGTCTTGAACTGACATCTTTCAATCAGTATGAAATATATCCTGAGATCTGCAAGATCTACGGAGTCTTGAACATATCAACCTTCTGTCAAATTCATGCTAAATTTCATATCATAAGTTTTGAGTTTAAGGGTAATGCATGTTTAACAAACATCAAAACTTTAAACTTCTAGTCAGTCAGGATTCAATTTTTTTATACCTTGGCTGCCTGAGCCATGAGCTTGGCGAGTGCTCTTCTCAGATCGATCGGCATGACCCTAGTGGACGGATGCAGCTTTCAACGCTGACCTCTAGAAGCCGTGCCTATAGAGGCATGCCCTGCTTACGTGAGTTCATGAGTTAGCGGTGGCAATGGCTGTCTTGGACTATGTAGCCGTGGCGTTAGGCTACGTTTTGTCAGGCAATCAGCTTCATCTTCTGACCATCTGGGATGTTCTAGGGATTGGGTGGGCAAACAACATGGGACATTGCCTAGGAGTTGAACCCTTTGAGCCATCATGGGCTTGACTAAACTATGGGTAGAGTTCAAGGATGCACAAGGTATGCAAGCATGTACAAGGTGTAGAAGAAGTCCCGACGTGTAGTCCTCATATCAAATCCCTAGACATACGATTCATTTAAGGCTGCGGCATGCCCAAGATGTCTGTAGCCTCCTTGACAAGGGGGCAGCGAAGCGGGAGATCGAAGGCAGAATGTCCCAGTCATGACCTTCAACTAGGCTTGCGATCATTCTCCAGTCCTCATCCTGAGGGCAAAGGACGTTGATGTTCAATCCCCCTGTTTCTGGAGGGAGAAAGGACTTGGGGAAGAGCAGCATACCTTGCAACCGTCGGTGAGCTTGTACAAGTCGGCTATGGCGATCGTCACAGGGGTTAGGGCGTCAAGAAATCCTGGAGACCTTCAACTGTTCATCTAGTGTTCACCTAGGATCTATCTCTTCAACCAGGCTGAATAGGCTATACCTTCCTAGAGTTCACCCAGTAGCAGGATTATTTATCTGGGCATTTCCCCTATTTAATTAATAGGTACACCTAATGAGTGCATCGATAGGGATCTGTTCCACAGCGTCAAAAGAGTTTCATGGGCCACGGTTGTGACTACCCATTTTTGCGAAACCGCATCGCTGGTTGGTTGTGACATGTTGAGTCTGAGTTGTGACATGTTGAGTCTGCATTGATGACCTGACGGATTTACAGCTTATGGACTACCAAGCTATCTGGTTGACCGTCTAGTATCCGCTATGCCCTCTTGCCAATATCGAACCCATGACCCATCACACTCAAGAATCTGCCATTAGTCCATCCTCTGATGCTGAGGCTTCATCATCCACAAAACCTAATACGTCCAAGCGTCCATGGCTCATTGGATTAGGCATTATTCTGCTCCTTGTGGGCGGCGGAGTGGGCTGGCGTTGGTGGATGAGCAGCCAAGCTGGGGGGGCACCCGAGGGCATGATGATGCCGGGAGGCGGTCTACCTGTGCAACTAGAGACCGTTGAGCGATCGCCCGTTGAGGAGTCTTCCGAGTTCATCGGCAATTTAGAATCTCGCAACTCCGTGAGCCTACGACCTGAGATTGAGGGTCGTGTAGTAGACATTTATGCTGAGCCAGGGCAGGAGGTTGAGGCGGGAACTCCCATCGTGCAACTCAGCCCCGATGAGCTCCAGTCTGATTTAGCGAGTTTGCTAGCCGACATCAACTCAGCGCGGGCTATTCGAGCCAGTTCTGCTTCTGAGGTGGATGCTCTTGTTGCCGATCGGTTAGCTGCCGTTGCTGAAGTAGATCTCCAGCAGGAAGAATTTAACCGCGCTTCCGCGCTAGTTGAAGAAGGGGCCTTTCCCCAGCAGCAGCTTGACTTGGCGGCTCGTAACCTAGATTCTGCGATCGCTCAATTGAATGCCCTCGATCGACGGATTGAAGCAGCCCGCGCCAACTTAGCAGAGTCGGAGGCTGCCCTTGAACGCGCTCAAGCAGATGCCTCTAGCGCCAATGCTCGGCTACAAGATACGGTTGTGGTTGCTCCATTCAGCGGCACTCTTGGCGATATTCCTGTCAAGGTGGGAGACTTTGTCAGCCAGGGTGATCTCCTCACGAGTGTGACTCAGGATCAAGTTCTAGAACTGCGGCTCTCCGTGCCCATTGAACGGCGTCCGTTGATGCGGAATGGTTTGCCGGTGGAGCTTGTCGATACCCAGGGCAATACTCTTCGCCAAGGACAAGTTAGCTTTATCTCTCCCCAAGTGGAGCCAGGAGCCCAAACTGTTCTAGCCAAAGCCTCGTTTTCCAATAGCGATCGCCGCCTTCTCAATGGACAATCGGTGCGGGCTCGGATGATTTGGAACCAGGAGAGTGGCATCTTGATTCCCACGGAAGCGATCGCCCGTATTGCTGGACAAACCTTTGTCTATGTCGCCGTCACCCCACCTCCCTCTGAGGATGGAACCGATGGCCCAGCCCTCATCGCTCAACAGCGCCGAGTTACCCTGGGCAGTATCCAAGGCAACCGCTATCAGGTTCTAGAAGGTTTAGAACCCGGCGATCAGCTGATTGTTTCAGGCATCCTCAACTTGTCGGATGGCGTCCCTATTATGCCTCAGGAGCCAGAGGCAGCCGAAGATGCGCCCTCAGCCCCAGAAGCCACCAAGTAACCAATATCCTCAGACCCTAGGAGCTTACGGTTCGCGCAACCTTCCCGCTCTTTGCTGTTCTCTTCTGCTGAGCCTGAGACCGATTCACCTTCGTTCCTCTTCCTCCATCAGCCCATGTTTGCCAACTTCTTCATCAAACGCCCAGTCTTTTCCTCCGTCTGTGCGTTCATTGTGTTACTCGTCGGGTTGATCAGCATTCCCACTCTGCCCATCGCCCAATATCCTGACATTAGTCCCACCCAGGTGACGGTGCAGGCCAACTACACCGGTGCTAATGCGGAAGTGGTAGAAAGTAGCGTCACCAACGTCTTGGAGCGTGAAATCAACGGGGTTGAAGGACTGCGCTACATGACCTCCAGCAGCAGTAACAGTGGCACCACGTCCATCACCGTTACCTTTGAATCCGATCGCGATCCCGATATTGCTGCGGTGGATGTACAAAACCGCGTATCTTCAGCCCAGCCGCGCCTACCGGAAAGCGTTCAGCGTACTGGGGTGACGGTCAATAAGGAAAACAGCAACTTTCTAATGGCGATCGGGCTGTTTGCTGAGAATGGTGAGTATGATGACGTATTCCTCAGCAACTACACCGACCTGTATATGGTGGATGCCCTACGGCGCATTCCCGGTATTGGCAATGTAATCATTTTTGGGGAACGCCAATATGCCATGCGTATCTGGCTTGATCCCAACCGCTTAGCATCTCGGGGACTGACGCCCGACGATGTAGTGAATGCTATTAATGAGCAAAACCTGCAAACCGGGATTGGACGCATTGGTCAACCTCCCTTAGATGATGGACAACAGTATCAAATTGACCTGCGTGCCGTCAGCCGTTTAACGGATGTATCGGAATTTGAGAACCTAGTTGTGAAACGGGAGGATGACGGTACATTAGTGCGTCTTGGTGATGTGGGGCGGGCAGAACTGGGAGCAGAAGACTACAGCACCTTCCTGCGATTTCGAGGACAGGAGGCTGTGGGGTTAGGGATCGTGCAGCTTCCTGGCAGCAATGCCCTAGAGGTTTCCAGGGCGATCAAGGCAGAGCTAGAGCGGTTGTCCCAAACCTTTCCGCCAGGGATGCGCTACCAAATTGCCTTTGATACTACGCTGTATGTCGAAGAATCCCTTTCTGAGGTGGTGTGGACGCTGCTGATTGCGATCGCCCTGGTGGTAATCGTGATTTTCATCTTTCTGCAAAACTGGCGCACCACGCTGATTCCCGCCATTACTATTCCAACCGCCCTGATCGGCACCTTCATCTTCGTCAACCTGTTTGGCTTTTCCATCAACAGCCTCACCCTGTTTGGGTTGACCTTGGCGACAGGCATGGTGGTGGATGACGCCATCATTGTGGTGGAAAATATCAGTCGTCTGATTCAAGACGAGGGACTACCGCCTGTGGAGGCGGCCATTGAATCCATGCGGGAGTTGACGGGAGCGGTAGTGGCCACCTCCCTGGTGTTGATGGCCGTGTTCATTCCCGTGGCCTTCTTCCCAGGCACCACCGGAGCCCTCTACCGCCAATTTGCCCTCACCATTGCCTTTTCGATTACCGTTTCCACCTTCTTAGCCCTGACCCTGACCCCAGCCCTCGGGGCTCTGTTGCTCAGACCCGATCGCCATGATGAGGGCTGGCTCGGCCACATCTTCCAGCGCTTCAATCGTTTCCTAGATGGCACCCAGCGGAATTATCGTAGTTTCCTAGGGCGGCTGGTGCGGGTGCGCAGCTTCATGGTGGGTCTCTTCATTGTGCTGCTGGGGCTCACGGCTCTCGTCTACACCAGCGTGCCCAGTGCCTTCTTGCCGGAGGAAGACCAAGGCTACTTCATCACCATTGTGCAGGCCCCGGAAGGTGTCTCGCTCAACTACACTAGCGATGTGCTGACCCAGATTGAGGACGAGATTTTGCAAATTCCTGAAGTGGTGGCCACCTTTGCCGTGGGAGGTTTTAGCTTCAGCGGCAGCACTGCCAACAGCGGGATTGTGTTTTCTACCCTGACGCCTTGGAAAGAGCGGACGGGCCCCGGTCAATCGGCGTCAGCCATCATTGGGCAACTGTTTGGCACATTCTCCCAAATTACGGAAGCGAGGGTCTTTCCCGTAAATCCCCCTACCATTCAGGGGTTAGGACAATTTGGTGGATTTAACTTCCAGCTCCAGGATCGTCGGGGTAGCGGCCCTCTGGATGATTTGCTGGCCACCACGGGCCAGTTCCTAGGGCAGGCTAACCAAACTCCTGGCCTGCAGGCGGTCTTCACCACATTTTCGGCGAATTCACCCCAGTTTTTGGTCAACGTCGATCGCAATACGGCGAAAGCGCTCGGCGTCAACATTGACGATATTTTCAGCACCCTAGAAACAGCGATCGGCTCCCGCTACGTGAATGACTTCACCTTGGGGCAACGCAACTATCGGGTCTATGTGCAGGCTGATCAACAGTTTCGATCGAGCCCTGAGGATATTGAGCAAATCTACGTGCGATCGCAAGCCGGTGAGATGATCCCCATCAGTTCGCTGATTGATATCGAATCGACCACCGGTGCCCAGACCATTAACCACTTCAACCTGTTTCGATCGATTGAGATTTCTGGATCGCCTGCCCCTGGCTATAGTTCAGGAGATGCGATTGACCGCGTGGAAGAGTTAGCCGCCCAGCTTCCTCCTGGCTTCGGCTATGAATGGGCCGGTACCTCCCGAGAAGAGATTGAATCTGGCGGACAAGCGCCCCTGATTTTTGGATTAGGGCTCGTCTTTGTCTTTCTTGTCCTAGCCGCCCAGTATGAAAACTACCTGGATCCCCTGATCATTCTCCTGGCGGTGCCCCTAGCCGTCCTAGGCGCGCTCTCGGCCCAGGCCCTGCGCGGTTTGGAAAATGATCTTTATTGCCAGATTGGTTTGGTGATGTTGATTGGTCTGTCGAGCAAAAACTCTATTTTGATTGTGGAGTTTGCCAATCAACTGCGCGAACGGGGCATGTCGATTACCAAGGCGGCCCTGGAAGCCTCCCGAGATCGCCTACGACCCATTTTGATGACCGCCTTTTCCACTCTGCTGGGTATCTTCCCTCTGACCATCGCCACCGGAGCTGGGGCCGCTAGCCGTCAGTCTCTGGGTACCACGGTCTTTGGCGGCATGTTCATCGCCACGTTCCTGAGCCTCTTTGTGGTGCCGGTGCTGTATATTGTCATCTCCCTGGCCAGTGATCGCCTCATGAAGCGGCTTCGTTAATCGGCCAGGTGTTGGCGGCGTGGCGAGGGGGGCGATCGCCGCCTGCCGGTCTAGACTGGGCCGAGGGTGACGGCAACTTGGTTAAGCTGTTGGGCCAGCCATCGCTGAAAAAGCTGATGTTGTAACGCTTGACGCACCTGCGTCGTCAACTGCGCCGTCACTCGATTTTCCACCTGCAGTAGTGTCCACTGTTGACCGACCAGGATTGGGCCAATCAGGGTACCTAGGGGAACAGTCATCACCGGCGATCGCACGTCCTCCGGCAATTGGGCAATTGGGATCAGCCCGCGCAGCACCGTCACCTGCTGGGGCTCTGTGCGTTCATAGGTTTGGATGACCTGATCGATGGTCAGGGAGCGATCGCGCAGGGATTGGGCGATCGTTTCCAACAACACCCCATCCACCGCCAAAATACAGCAAAGATCTGCTTCACTGAGTAACCCTTGCTGCTGCTGAAAACAGGCGAGGAGATCCGGCGCAGCAATCTTGTCCTTCAACTGCTCCAGCTTTAGGGTCAGGATTATCCGCTTGCGGAACACCTCAACACTGATATTCTGCGTCCCTAGCCAGCGGGCAAACGCCTCATCGGACATCAACCTTTGCTGCTGCCGAAACTGAGCGATCGCTCTCTCCACATCCACACCGCTCACCGGCAGATCGGCATCTTGGGCCTGGATAGCTTGATGCACAATATGTTGACTGACAATATCCTGCAGCAGTGGCGATAAGCGCCCAGATAATTGCAGGTAGCGCAACACAGTCCCCAAGGATAGAGACTGTTGATTGACCGCCAAAAACGGTACATCATCGAAGGACAGAACGGGCTCGCTTACTGAATGCATATCGTGGGGTTGGGCATCACTGCCCTAGGTAAGTGGGGAGGCGGGGATGACATCCGCCGTTCAGTGTGGGTGAATGAACAGCAGGAACTTTACCGACGCTGCTAAGATCCATCTAAATAAGAGCACTCTAGGAGAGCTAGGTGCTCCTAGGGACTAGAAGGATATTGAAGGACACTGGGGTCTTCAACTGGAGAGGTCTGGACGAACCCCTAGGCGGTTAGACGGAGACCTCTAGGGTTCAGTGCCCACACCAGGCTAGTCTTGGTGCATCCTCCCACCCTGTCTATCACCCTCTACAGTCTCTTTCATGCTATTCCCCGGCATGTCCGATAGATTTCTAGCGGGTCTGTCTTAGATATATCGAGCGATCCATCGAGCCCCTTTCCCCTCTTCCGTACAATCGTCCCACCTCGTTTATTACCTTCGATACCCATGAGTGACACGATTCTTGACGTTCGCAACCTTCAGGTTCAATTTCGTACCGATGAGCAAGTGGTGCGTGCGGTCGATGGCATTTCCTTCACCGTCAAACGTGGGCAGACGTTAGGAATCGTGGGTGAGTCTGGCTCTGGAAAATCGGTCACGTCCCTGGCTGTCATTGGTCTAGTGCCCAGTCCTCCGGGCGAGGTGGTTTCCGGCGAGATTTGGTTTCAGGATGGCGATCGCCCCGAGCCGGTGGATCTGCGATCGCTGCCCCCTGAGGAGTTGCGCCACTATCGCGGGGAGCGCATTGCCATGATTTTCCAAGAGCCGATGAGCAGCCTCAACCCGGTGTATACCTGCGGTTTTCAGCTGATCGAGATGATCCAGCAACACCAAGATGTTCCCAAGCCGGAAGCTCGACGGCGTGCCATCAATCTCCTCCAGGAAGTGAAGCTGGTGGCCAGTGATGAAGACCTGGCCCAAGACTACCGCGATCAGCAGCAGGCGATCGGGGCAGCGCCGCCCTCGGATCGAGAGGTGATGCAGGCGATCGCTGAGCAAAAGCAGGCGATTTTGAAACGCTATCCCCATGAGCTATCTGGGGGACAGCTTCAGCGGGTGATGATTGCCATGGCTATTTCCTGCAATCCATCCCTGCTGATTGCCGACGAACCCACGACGGCGCTAGATGTGACGGTGCAGGCTCTGATTCTGGACTTGCTGCGGGAATTGCGCGATCGCCGAGGTATGTCTATCCTGTTCATTACCCATGATCTGGGGATCATCGCCGATATTGCCGATGATGTCGTCGTCATGTACCAAGGCAAAATTGTCGAGCAGGGCAGCGTCGTCGATATTTTTGACGCACCCCAGCACCCCTACACCAAAGGCCTGCTTACCTGCCGCCCCCAACCCGATCGACGGATGCGCTATTTGCCCACCGTTTCCGACTTTATGCAGGTGTCCCACGGTGCCGACGGTGTCGCTATCCTAGAGGAAAAACCCTTGGCTCAAGAGGATCTGAGTCGCATTGGGGAACAGATCAGTGATACCGAGGTAAGCGATCGCCTCACCCGTCTCTCCCAATCGTCGCCCCTACTCTCCGTGCAAAACCTACAGGTGGGCTTTCCAGTGCGGGGCCTCTTGGGGCAAACCCAGCGCTACGTGATGGCGGTCAATGGGGTGAGTTTCGATGTCTATCCTGGAGAAACCTTGGGGCTAGTGGGAGAATCGGGCTGCGGCAAAACCACGCTGGCGCGGGCGTTGATGCGCTTGGTGCCCTCCATGGGCGGACGCATCACCTTCGATGCCCTCGATGTCACAGCCGTTCAGGGGCGCGAGCTGCGAATGTTGCGGCGCGAGCTGCAAATTGTCTTCCAAAATCCTTACAGCTCCCTCGATCCGCGCTTAACCGTGGGGGCGGCGATTATGGAACCGATGATCATCCACGGCACCCTACGCCAGGCCCGTCAGCGCCGGGAACGGGTTCTCTATTTGCTGGAACGGGTGGGACTAGAGGCCAATGCCATCGATCGCTATCCCCATGAATTTTCTGGCGGGCAGCGGCAGCGAATCTGTATTGCCCGATCGCTGGCCCTCAATCCCAAGTTCATCATCTGCGATGAGTCGGTCTCGGCTCTGGATGTTTCTGTGCAGGCCCAGGTGTTGAATCTGCTGAAGGAGCTGCAGGACGAATTTGGGCTCACCTACATCTTCATTTCCCACGATCTCGGGGTGGTGAAATTCATGAGCGATCGCATCATGGTCATGAACCAAGGCAAGGTCGAAGAACTAGGCCCTGCTGATCAAATCTATCAATCACCCCAGAAGCCGTACACTCAAAGCTTAATTGCCGCCATTCCCCTCGGCAACCTAGAACAGATCCAGTATCGCCAGGAGCAGCGCCGCACCGCCGTTAAAGGCTAGGAAACATAGGGAAACCCATTAACCTTCGAGCTTCCACAGCAGGCTCGACACCATATTCGTAGTCATGTGGGCCACGATGGGAATCAGCAGATTGCCGGTTTCCAGAGCACTGAAGCCCAGCACGGCTCCCACCGCCGTTGCCCAGATCACATAGGGCCATTGCTGCACACCACTGAAGTGCAGCACACCAAAGCAAAGGCTGGATACCACCACTGCCAGGCCATTGAAGCCTAGGGCAGGTAGCATGACGCCACGAAACAGCAGCTCTTCGCTCAACCCCGGCAAGATCCCTAGCCAGACGAGGTCAGGCCAGATCAGGGGTTTGAGCACAAGCTTCAGATATAAATCAGCGCTGTATTGGTAGGCGGGCCAAAGCTGGTACACCAGACTGCTGGCCACCGTGATGCCCAGCCCAATGCCCACACCGAGGGCGATCGCCGACACCGATAGCTGCACCTCCAAAATCATCCCATCATCTAGCCAAAGCCAGATCCGGGCCACCAATAGCAATAGGATTGCCGTGACGCCCATGGCCGCCAAGATTTGGATGCGGCTAAGGGGTTCAAACTCTGGCTCTTGAGGCAACGGTTTACTCACAGGACAGTTCAGAAGTGGACAACGGGGGGCTTGATAGCGGACGTAGGGGTAACAAGGTGGGCGTGAGTGCATCGAGATGGACACCGGCCCGCTCGGCAGCGATCGCCCCGATGGCTTCCAGGTATGACGTCACCCGCAGGGCGGAAAGCCCCAAGGTATCGGGAGAAGCTTGCATCATCGTCGAGTTGTCACCTACGGTAATCAGCCGGGCTGTTTGACTCAAGCCTAGCACTGCGGCCCCACCACAGGCACTGTCGGGAGCAATCAGAGTTTGAATGTGGTTGGCCCAAATGCTGTGCGCATCAACCCGATCGGTAAACTGCGGGGCGCGGCTTAGACCAGCCAGCACGCAGGGCAAAAAGGTATAGCCAAGTTCCTCTGCCGCTGAGCGAGGAGAAATGCTGGGATCTAAGGGCAGAGGTTGGAGAGCCGGCGCATGGGCACAGGGCAGCCGAAAGGTTTTAACCACGAGGTGGCTGATCACCGCCTCTGCTCCCGCTAGGGGATCCACGCCCTGGCCCTGACGATACTGGGTGAGGGCGTCGCTACCCACGTCATCGGGAAAACGGGCTACCACAGCGATCGCCTCCGCTCCACCTCGATGGATAGCTGCCTCCACGGCCCGCAGGAGACTATCGGGACGTTGAATCGTGCCCCAGGTGGCCCCCGAGTCCGCCGTTTGCAGCGACACTCCTAGGGGCGCATCGGTGACCACGTAGTCAGTCAAACTCAGACCCAGAGTGGCGCGGGCAGCATCCGCCGCCTGCAACTGTCGCCAGCGCAGGTCGGGTTCAATGCCCGCATCCAACACCAGGCCAATGCGATTCTGCTGCACCGGACGCAGCCCCCAACGTCCCAAGGCCACCTGATCGAGCCCATAGCCTTCCACATACAGGGCGTTGGCGATGGGCCAGTAGAGCTGGGCTCCGTTGAGCACATTGGGATGGGTAATTAGGCAATCCACCACTTGGGCGATCGCTCGTGCCACCGGCAGGGCATCACCGGCATAGCCACCGATGGCGGCACCTACGCCCGTCGGCACGATCAGCATGGCCGTGTAAGGCATGGAGATGGGGGTCATCCGTCTTGCCTCCCAGGGGCGATCGCTTGCATCACCACTGCTTCCACGATCGCCACCTGACGATCCGCATCCACCTGAGTAATGGCCCAGCGCAGCGGATCGCCATAAACAGCTAGGGCCTGCTCAATAGCAATTACTCGCTCTGCTTGCACTAAGGCGAGGGGAAGTTCTAGCGTTACAAACTGAGTCACCATAGCAGTCTAGCGATCGCCTTCTGTAGAGTTCATCTAACGCTTGTCTGCCTGGGGATCGGCTCCAATCCCAGTTACGCTTTATTTTGAAACTGCCCAAACTGTAGGTGATAGACCGTATCTTCCTTCTCGGTTTCAATCTTCAGGTTAGACCGGGGATAGGAACAGCAGAGCAGCGCATAGCCTTGGGCTTGCAGATCGGGACTGACGCCCATACCCTCGCTTTGGTCAACCTCACCTTCGACCACCAATGCCGCACAGGTGGTACAAACTCCAGCATTACAGGACGAAGGCAGCTCCAAACCCTCATCCAAAGCTTTAGACAAAATGGTTTGATGGTCGGGCACTTGCAGCGTATAGGTTGTGCCTTGATGTTGAATCTGAACAGTATATTCGGCCATTGTTTGACTAACGTTTAACGAATTTTAAAGTGACTCTTAAACAGCAAAACCCTCTGCCACCGGGGGCAGAGCGATCGCACCAAACGTTTGGGGGTTTCAGCCGCTTTAGTTAGACCGTAAAGGTTCGCTTCAGTTCGTCAATCAGGTCGTCGAGCTCTTCTAGGGCCTGGTTGACATCAATGCGCAACGTACCCAAATCAGGTTGCTCAAGCAACTTGAGAAGCGATTCGCGCTTACGTTCTAACACGCTAATTTTGCCGATCATAAGTTGTGGGTCTAGCATTACAATTTCTTAGCGTAGGCTGCTTCAGGATTATACCGGGTGGAGACCGTTCCCTTGAAGGTGCCCCATATATACGGTAGGGCATTTCGGAGCGAGCGATACATCTCGTCCGATTGGAACTCGCTAGGGGCTGAATCATCAAGTCTGCCCCGTTAGGATGTCAGATTTCCCGTTACCGACATACACTAGGGCAAAGGGAACGCGCCTCGCTGATGAGTATCTGCCCCTAGGCTAGTCTAAACCTACGGGTCATGGCCAATCGCTGAGCCGCCATCTAGCAGCGACACAATTAAATAGCACCACGGTATTCGCAAAACCTCCACATCTCGTCCTCCTGAGGCTTACGCACCGACTCTAAATCTGCCCCATTTAGAGATCATGTTTATGCTTGAACGACTTCCAGACCGCTTTGTAGCGTAAGTCATGCCATCGGAAAGACCCTTATTGAGTTTATGATTCAGGCATCAACCATGTCTCAAGACGTTCTGGCCCAAGCACAAACCGGCGACCCTAAAGCAATCGAGCGCCTGATGAACCACACCACGCGATCGCGCGGTATTCGCACCCGTGTGGCATCCCAAGATGGTTATCTACATATTTTGTTTGAGTCGGATCGATCCATCGACCAAGCCAAGATGACCACGTTCGTGCGCCAAAGTCTTGTTCAGCTTCGGGTGGAAGCAGTCGCTGCCGTTATGGTGTATGGACGACAGCAGCACCAGCCCCATGTTAATTGGACGAGCAAGGTACTGTTGGATAGCGAGCCGGCTGAGGATATCCCAGAGAATAGTTCCAGGGACAGCTCAGAGGACACAGAGGATCGTGCAGAGGCCATCTCAGACAATCTGCCCATTGCCCCTCCACCCATGGCACCTGAACCCACGAACCCTGTAACCTCATCGTTATCCGAGCCCAGCGAGCCCCAATCCGAGCAATTTGAGGCAACCTCTGATCTGGAAGTTTCGGCCATCCCTCAAACTGAAGACTATCTAGCGATCGAGGAGCCTACGCAAGCCACCGCCACCGATTACGCCGTCACCGATTACGTTCTCCCAACGCTTCCACCTGAAGCAGCCCAAGCACCCGATGATTCTGACCAGAATCTGACGGATCAACGTTTTATCCCAAACGATGATGCGAATCCTCCAAGCATGGCTGCAGATGAACCGACGGCTGCTGAGCGTCAAGACAGTGAGTGGGACAGTCTCAGTCGTTTTGACGTCATGGGCACAACAGATGCTGACGTATCCCTCTATATCGATGACGTTGCCTTCACAGATGTAGAGTTTACCTCTGGCAACCCCGAGGCTCTCACAGGTGCTTTTGGCGATCTCCAAGGGGGACAAAATCCCTTTCAACTACCATCCCCTTCATCTGAGAGCGATCAATTAGATACGGCTGACGTGTTGTCTGAAAATGGTATGGAGCAGACCGCCGAAGCCGATGAGCAGGATACGGAAGATAGCCCAGATCTGGATATGGATGATGATGCGGCAGAGCGCAATGCCGCCATGGAAGAGTTGCTCGACAACTGGGATGACGATGCCGTTGACCAGCAGCAGCCAGATTTTGAAATGCCGTCGGACGACGAGCTGCGAGCGGTGCTATTTCCCAATGGCGATCTATCCGAGCCAAGTTTCTTAGAGGCTGAAGATCACGGCTGGGGTGATTTGGCGATCGCTCCTGATGCCGCCCCGGCTGATGCATCGGAAGGCAACGAGGACTTGGATGATGCCGATCTGGATGACTTATTGCTTGCCAATGAGATCGCTGCTGAATCTCAGTCCATGGACGAGTTTGACTTAGACGCCTTTGGCGGTGCAGATGATGCAGAAGCTGAGATGGGTGAGGAAGCGATCGCAGAATCGGTCTGGCCCGAGGAAGCCACAGAAGCCATCGATCTAGATGAGGCGTTGATGTTTGCCGATCAGGTTGATCAGTCGGCAGATAACGCATGGGCGGAGCTTGATGAGGGTCAATCTGAGGCAGCAGATCCGGATGATCTAGTGTTTGATGATGCCGCGATCGCGGATGCTGATGAGGGTGCGGATGGGGGCGATCGCGCCTTTGAAGACTCTTTAATAGAAGGTTTAGATCAAGAAGATTGGAGTATCGAAGAATCTCTAACCGAGGGGCTTCAGAGTGAAGATCTCATCGTTGAAGAGTCTGTATCTGAGGGACTCGATCTTGAAGATTTCATGTTGGAAGAATCTTCGACCGATGTTGACGATTTGATCGTTGACGAATCTGCAGAAGAGAGTTTAGATAGTGAGGATTTAGTCTTCGAAGAATCTGAAGCAGAAGGATTTGATTTAGAAGACTTGATGTCTGAAGAGTCTACATCAGAGGGACTAGGAACTGAAGAGTTAGTTTTTGAGGAGTCTGCGATCGCAGGTTTAGAGCCTGACGATCTGGTTTTTGATGAACCTTTGACAGAGACAACGGATAGTGTAGACCTGGTCTTCGAGGAGCCTCTATTAGAAGGCTTAGAACCTGACGATTTGGTTTTTGAAGACTCCGCAGGAGAAAGCCTAGAATCTGAAGAGTTAGTCTTCGAAGAACCTGCAGCAGAAGGATTTGATTTAGAAGATTTGATGTCTGAAGATTCTGCATCAGAGGGACTAGAAACTGAAGAGTTAGTCTTTGAAGAATCTACATCTGAGGGTTTTGATCTCGAAGATTTGATGTCGGAAGAATCCGCATCAGAGGGCTTTAGTGCTGAAGAGCTAGGCTTCGAAGACCCTACATCGGAGAGTTTTGATTTAGACGACTTGACGTCTGAAGAATCTGCATCGGAGGGCTTTAGCGCTGAAGAGTTAGTTTTTGAAGACCCTGCATTAGAAGATTTAGACCATGAAAGCTTAGTCTTTGACGAACCTCTGGTAGAGAGCGCTGATAGTGACGATCTAGTCTTTGACGAACCTGAGTCAGAGGGTTTGGATTTAGAAGACTTTACGCCTGAAGCATCTACATCGGAAAGCTTTAGCGCTGCAGATTTCGTCTTTGAAGATTCTGCGGCAACGGAGGAAGATAGTACAAACTTAGGTCTGGAAGCTTCCTCAGCCGAGTATGGTGATCGTGAAGATCTAGGCTGGGAGGAAGCAGAATTTCCGGGGTTAGAAGAGCTGGATATGGCTACAGAATCCAGTGATGAAACCTCTGATCTTGAGGCTTTCATCTTTGAGGAACCGGGGTTAGATGGACTGGATGACCTAGACCTTGCGATGGATGATCCCCTAGGAATGCCAGCGAATGATATCTCCACTGATGCTGTAGATGATTGGTCAGCAGACTTGGACTCTCCCACCATGAGCAGCTTGATCTCTGGAGAGACCGAGGACGCGATCGCCTTTCCGAACTTGACTGAGATGATGGATGTGGATCTCGATGATGAGGCGTTTATCCGTGAGTCGTCATCGGAATCTGTTGCCAGTGAAGGGACGGTAGATGAACCCCTCGATAGGTCTCAGTCCTTCGCTGAGTCTTTGGGTGCTGATCAAGAACTTGGTCTAGACCGTGCCACCGAGGCAGCGATCGCCTCGGATGTGGATGATGTGCTGGCTGCTTTGGATGAAATGGCGACCAGTCCGGTTGCCGATGTCTCAGACCTAGATGAATGGTCGGAGCTTGAGGCCGAGTTTCATGAATCTGATCCGTTTGCCGATGCTGCGCTAGAGGGTTTGGATGAATCTGCCTTTGACGATGACGATACCGATCGCTTAGAGTCGATGCTCTTTGGTCATGAACCCGATTCGTTTCCAGAGGGTGATCTGTGGGGAGACGATAATCTGGGTGGTGATGAGGTGGAGGATCCTGCGTCGGCACATTGGGAAGAGGCGATCGCGACCTCCAATCCTGCCGTTGAGCGTCCTGAGTACGAGGATGACCTAGACTCGATGTTTTTGGGGGGAGAATCGCCTCCAGATCTCACCGCCGCCGCGGCCTGGGATCTGTATGTAGATGGAGACACCGGGGCTGACTCATCGCCCCAAGACGATCTCAATGTTCTGCTGCAGGCCGAGGCAGGAACGTCTGAGGTTGAAGGCGAATGGGACGATAGGGAAACGGCAAGCCTGAGCGCAGATGCTGCGTCTTTTGTAAGTCCTGCAGAGCCTTTGGGTGGAGCGGCGGATGTTTGGCCCCAGGCGGATACGGTGGATGAAGCACTGGATGCCTGGTCTATTGATGCTGAGGATCCAGAGGCTTTAGGTAACCTGCCGTTGACTGATGCCAATAGTCCTATGCCAGATCAGGACGCCAGTCAACCCTTGCCCTTCTCTGATTTTCCTGTCGATGGTATCAACGATACCTGGGTACCCCGGGATGATCACCCTGTTGAGGAGTTGCTAGAGCCCAGTGCAGCCAGCTCAGAGGAGCAGCCGGATTTTGCAGAAACCAAGCTGCCCAGCCTTGCGGATCTGCCCTCGCCTCAGGCGGAACTCTTGCAGCAGCGAGCCCAAATTATAGAATCCCTTGGAGATGCGATCGCTGCTCTCGCGTCTGAGGACACAACCTTAGACGATGGTAGTGATGCCCTGAGCGGCAGCCAGTCTGAATCGTTTCATACGACCGAATCGGCTGATCTCGACGATGACGATCTCAACGACGACAATCTCGACGATGGCGATCTCGACGACGACTTTGGTCTGCCTACATCAACTGAGTATGACGATCTCATGTCCCTTGGAGAGGCGATCGCTGCTCTGCCCATCTATCCGCCTGCTGAGCAAGGCTGGCCTGTGACGGTGAATGAGCCGGTCGGTCACCTGGAGCATGATGATGTCTCCGATCGTCACGACTCTGCACCAGAAAACAGGATGAGTGTGGACGAGGGCGTCGAGGGGGATGATCGGGAAGCGATCGCCCCCGAACCTCAAGTCCAGCCAAAACCGCCCACCGCCAGCTCGTCTACCTGGACACCAGAACGCCCTGAGCGTCCTCTCTGGATTGAGGTATCTGTCCCCAGTCGTTCTGTCCAACCTACCTCTCAGCAGGAACCCGACGCGTTTGATAACGTAAAACTACCGAAGGAACTGGCGGAACCGGCTGCCGATGAGTCACCGATCAGCGTTTTCAATCGTCCTGAAGCTGTGGTGCTGCTGCTGTTTGTGACCGTGCTGTTGCTGTGGCAGGCCTACCAATCCCTCATTTCTGATGCGGCTCCCGATGGATCGCTGACGGCACGAGAACTAGCCCGTCGCCTGGATGTCAACCCCAGCACGATCAACCGCCGTAAAGCCCAGCCTGACTTCCCGGCCTGGTCGCAGTTTCTAGACCCGGTTGGCATTGCCTGGATCTACACCGATGGGGTTTTCTTGCCCCAGCTTGGCGGCTTGCATGAACCCGAGAGCAGCGCATCTCTCTAATCGGGAACTCGCTGCTCTCGCACCAGCCGCAAGCCCTCCCACACTGGCATGGTCTGGGCACAAC
>DATNRH010001109.1 GCA_036703605.1 Candidatus Obscuribacterales bacterium
AGTATCCTGAACCGGCCTTACATCCCGCAAAACGTGACCTGCCCAGGTGGCGGAATTGGTAGACGCGCCAGCTTCAGGTGCTGGTGTCTGTATGGACGTGGAGGTTCGAGTCCTCTCCTGGGCACCACCAAACCCCCAATATCGCTAAGAAAACTAAAGAAAACCTAGGGTTTTGGGTTTTTTGGGACCATTTTCGGGACCGCTTTTAGGACCACTTTCGTCAATTTCCGCCAGTGATTTGTCACTCCTGGAAGGTCGATTTGGGTTGCACCGCGTGATCCTGCGGCTGAGATTACTCAGCATGGATCAGACAATGCCCCTCAAGCTACCACGCTACATGTTCCGCCGTGCGAATGGATCGTTCCGCTACAAACGGAATGTGCCCAAAGACCTGCGCACAGTGATTCCCAAGGCCACGGTCTACCGGCAGCTCGGGAATACTTACCAAGATGCTCTGAAGGCTTTGCCCAAGGTCCATGCCGAGATTGAGGCCCTCTTTGATCGCGAACGACGCACCACAGATGAAGAGCGGGCAAGAGAACTGGTCAGAGAACGGCTAGGTGAACGCCACCAATCCATGTTCATCCAAGGAGCAGTAGATCCTGAGTGGCCCGAGTTCGACGACTTCCAGGAACTTGCTGAGGACCTCGAACACGCTGTCCCCAAGGGTGTCACTCGGCAGCTGAGAGCAGCTTCGGCAGAGGCCGCCCCTATGTCGCTCTCTCGGGTGCTGGAGGAATACTATACCTACAAAGCGGAAGAGAGTGACAACGGGTTACGCACTCGGATTGATCGTATCCGCAAAGACCTGATCCTTTGCCTTGGCAAGAACCGCTTTGAGTGGACGGAGCTAAAAGACCTCACCCGGGCCGATGCAAACTCCTACCGTGACCTTCTACTATCACGCATGGCCCCCAACTCTGTGCAGCGGAACCTTGGTGTCATCAAAGCGGCCATCAATCACGTCTTGCTGGAACATGACCTAGACCTCCGCAACGTCTTCCAAGCGATCAAGATTAAGGGGGCTGGGAACAGCAACACTGATCGCCTGCCGATCACGGATGTGCAACTGGCAACAATGGTACCTGCCTTTGCCAGCAGTGATGT
>DATNRH010001110.1 GCA_036703605.1 Candidatus Obscuribacterales bacterium
AGACCCGCTTGGCCAGACCAAGGCCGTCTATCAGAAAGAAGTCAAGGACGTTATTGACGAGATGGAGGATGCCGGTTTCGTCAAGATTGGCGAGAAGATGAAAGAGCGGTGGGTTGTCACCAAGTACATCGTATCCGGTGAGAAGATCCTAAAGCAGCAGCGCATTCCTGGCGAGCATATCCCGATCATCCCCATTTATGGTGACTGGTCAAGGGTTGAGGGCCGTGAGATCTGGCGTGGTATCTATCACGACTCACAAGACCCCCAGCGACTTCATAACTTCATGATGTCCTACCTTGCGGACATTGTAGCCAAGGGGCCACGGCAGAAGCCTATCTTCTACCCCGGTCAGATTCAGGGCTATGAGTATATGTATTCGTTGGCGGGTGCGGATAACAACTATCCATACTTGCTACAGAATGAAGTATCGAGCGAGACAGGCCAGCCCTATCCGATTGGTGCAGCGGGTTATCTTGAGCCTCCACAGCTCCCGCAGGCCGGTGCAGCCCTCTTAGACCTCACACGCCGAAGTGTTGACGATGTAACGGGCGGTGCACTGAACCAAGAGCAGATGATGTCAGGGGCGGTCACAGAGGGGCAGATCAACGCCACCCAGAACGCTCAGAACATGGAGACGTTCTTATTCCAGAACTCCTTCCAGCTTGCCATGAAGCAGGCCGGTCGAGTCTATGCCTCTATGGCGGCTGAGTTGTATGACGTACCACGTACAGCGGTGGTCACACAGCCTGACGGCACAGAGTCTGAAGTACAGATCATGGAGGCGGTGTTCGATGAGGAAACTGGTGAAGAGGTTGTACTCATCGACATCACACAAGGCGCGTTCGAAGTCTATGCCGATGTCGGGCCATCCTTCAAAACCCAACGTGACGAAGCCCGCCAGGAAATGCGGGACTTGTATCAGGCGCTACAGGGTACACCAGAGGGCCAGATTGCACTGCTAACGTACTTCACCCTTCAGGTAGGGCCGGAGACCAAACACCTCAGGGAATACGGCAGGAAGCAGCTTATCCTTCAGGGCATTATCGAGCCTGAGACTGAGGAAGAAGAGCAGATGCTTGAGGCCGCAAGCCAGCAACAGCAGCAACCTGACGCTGATATGGTCTATGCGATGGCTGAACAGCAGAAGGCACAGAACGAAGCCCAGAAGAACCAAATGGAAGCCATGATCAAACAGGCTCAGTTGCAGATTGATGCGTATGAAGCGGAGACTGGCAGGACTGAGGCAATGGCCAAGATCAGGGAAACTCTTGCCAAAGCTGGAAAGGT
>DATNRH010001111.1 GCA_036703605.1 Candidatus Obscuribacterales bacterium
GGTACGTGACCGTTCGCATTCAAGCCGGGATCATCAAAGAGCGGTTCGGCTGGGCCGAAAACGGCGTCTGGTCCTTCATGGGGCAAATACATGCCCAGTTGGATACTGGCCCGGCGATACTGCATGGGTCCTAATAAACCAGTAGTTGACTGGATATACATATCCAAATCCGGGTGACCGTAAACTTCTACGTTCTCTGCTCCTCCTTCTTCCAAATAAACCCTGGCCCCACCGGTGTAATGGTGATGGGAATAGATAATGGCTTTGATGGGTTTGTCTGAGATTTCCCGGATCATCGCCAGGGTCTCTTTTCCCATTCCCATATTGCCACCAGCATCGAAGACGATGAGCCCCGTTTCCCCTTCAATGAAGGTGTAATTTGAAAGGCTGTAGCCAACGATGGTGTAAACACCCTCCCGAACCTTGATGGTTTTGGTCTCGGCCCAGCCACCACCCGTAATGAAATCTAGATAAGCCTGGTTAACGATCGCCCCATTGGGAGTCTGGGTTTTTTCATTATCGTAATCGCCACGATAAAATAATTTATGAGTAGACATGTTGTTTAGAAATACTCCTATCTTGGAATTGAAAATTTATTGTAGATGCTGCAACAGAAACGCGTCTAGCTCAGCATAGGCGTGCGCTGACTCGGGTGAGTTCATTACGGCTATGTAATCTCCGTGGGAAACGCCATCGTAGACCAGAATATCTGCTGGAACTCCCGCTTGACGGAGTTTGATATGGGTGCGAGCAGTGCTGCTCAAGAGCATATCGCGCGTCCCTGTTATCAACAAGGTGGGTGGAAAACCGTGGACATCACCATAGTAAGGTGAGACCAAGGGATCATTCGGATCGCGACCCGCCGCATACACAGCTACACAAGCTGCGAGCATGCCCTCGCGGGTGATCAAAATGTGATCAATACCCTCGTTGATAATCCAGGAGTCACCCGCGCTTGATACATCAGTCCCTGGTGTCCCCAGGTACAGCGCCCCAGGCACGTCCAGGCCCAGCTCAATCAAGCGCTGAACCACCGCCATGGTCATATTCCCGCCCCCTGAGGTGCCGCCCATCGCTATGGAATGCGCCGGTCTTTCTTGCAGCAGGCGTTGGTACACGGTGACGACATCGTCCCTCCCGATCGGGGTGGGATTTTTGGGCGGCATGCGGTAGTCAATATGCAATACCCGCATCTTGAGCCGGTGGGCGATGATGATGGATTCAGCTAAACCCGCTTCGCCGCCATTGAGCACGAAGGCGCCGCCATGCAGGTAAACGAACAAATGATCCGCGTGCCGGGGATCGATCTCGGCCGGGGCCAAATAATAAACATTGACCCCCTCGATTTCCCCTTGTTCAACGGAAATCGAAAGCTGTTCTCGGAGGGCTTGATTCGTCTCAGCTTTGCCCGCGTCCAACTTCGCGATGAGGGCGAGCCACTCTGCCTTGCTCTCAGGCTCGATTTGCATCGTTGCCGGTTCAGGCTGCGGGATGTCGGCGATCGCATTACGCAATTCA
>DATNRH010001112.1 GCA_036703605.1 Candidatus Obscuribacterales bacterium
GTGCAAACTGACCTGGTGCGATCGCTCCATCGCTTGCAGCAACATGCTGGCATGAGTGATGGGGGAATCCTAAAACAGAACCCCACGATCACCATGACGGGGTCTCGTGAGGTTCTGGTTCCAGTCTCAGAGCCAGCGTAGACCGGCATCTGCGTTGTTGACCATCAAGAGCGTTGGATCTTGTCCCGCTGGCTGATAATCACGAGGGCAATCGTGGCCGGAATCACGATGATAATGGCACCCGCTAGCAGGCTGTACAAAAAATTGGCTAAAGATGGGGTCATGGGTTTATGTCTTGTTTTCTGAATTGTTTCTTCAATTATCTTATCGATCGCCCCTTTTTTTGAGAAGGGCATCGCAAATCTATCAAGGATTTGTCTGCTGAGATGGAGCTAGCCTAAACAGACCACTCTACACCCAGCGTGCAATCCTCCCTATTATGGCGCATTCAGGGCAATCGCCCCTAGGAGATCCCTGAATACACCTGCGGCTCTTGTCCCCGTCTCGCGCTAAAATACACGCAATAAATTGTTACAGTTCTAGGCGATCGCCCTCAGTATCGAGGGGAGCTAGACTGCCCTAACGAGCATCTCGGGACAGAATCAGCGATCGCCGTTTATGCCATGGAGTAGCACTATGATTTCAGCAACCGTAACCAGTTGGGGACTGGGTATTCTCCTGGGCAGCATGATCCTCCTCTTCGTGCTCCGGATCATTCTCACCTGGTATCCCCAAGCGGATCTCAACAGCCTGCCCTTCAACATTGTGGCTTGGCCCACCGAACCCTTTTTGCGTCCTACTCGCAAACTAATCCCGCCTTTGGGTGGTGTGGATGTCAGCCCAATTATTTGGGTGGGCATTGCCAGTCTGCTGCAGGAAATTTTGCTGGGGCAGCAGGGCTTGCTCACCCTTTGGTCGCATCACTTGATCTAGACCTGATCTAGACCACATCGCTAGGTTAGACCGGGTATCTAGGCAGCGATCGCCCTACAGGGTTAGCATAAACTGTTCAACAAAATTGGTGTAGACCTCACCCTGAATGAACTGGGGAGACTCCATAATTTTTTGATGGAAGCTGATGGTGGTGGGCAATCCTGTAATGGCGCATTCTCGCAGGGCCCGCCGCATTCGCTGGATGGCTGAGGGGCGATCGGGAGCCCAAACAATCAGCTTGCCAATGAGAGAGTCATAGTAGGGCGGAATTTCGTAGTCGGTATACACATGGGAGTCCATGCGCACGCCGGGGCCGCCCGGTGGTAGGTAGCCGCTGATTCGTCCAGGACTGGGGCGGAAGTTGTGCTCGGGATCTTCAGCATTGATACGGCATTCGATGGTATGCCCATTCAACTGCACCTGCTTTTGGTTGTACCCTAAGCGTTCACCTTGGGCAATACGGATTTGTTCGGCGATCAAATCAAGACCGGTGACCATTTCTGTGACCGGATGCTCGACCTGAATGCGAGTGTTCATTTCCATGAAGTAGAACTTGCCAGACTGATCCAGCAAAAACTCCACCGTCCCAGCGCCCACATAGCCAATGGATTTGGCAACCTTCACCGCTGCGTTTCCCATTTTTTCGCGTAGGGAAGGCGTTAGCGCTGGACTGGGGGATTCTTCCAGCAGCTTTTGGTGACGGCGCTGAATTGAGCAGTCCCGTTCACCCAGATGCACCACATTGCCGTGGCTGTCTGCCAGGATCTGAAACTCAATGTGGCGGGGACGTTCAATAAATTTTTCTAGGTAAACTCCTGGATTACCAAAGGCTGCTTCTGCTTCACCTTGAGCTGCCAGGAAAGATTTGACCAACTCATCTTGGCTCCGCACCAAGCGCATACCGCGCCCGCCACCGCCGGCCGTCGCCTTCACCATCAGCGGATAACCCATCTCTTGAGCGATCGCCAAAGCACTTTGCTCATCAGCTACCAACCCATCACTGCCCGGAACCGTCGGCACACCAATGCGCTTCATGGTTTCCCGAGCTGTAGACTTGTCACCCATCGCCATCATGGAATCAGGGCTGGGGCCAATAAAAGCAATTTGGTGATCGGCACAAATTTCGGCAAACCGGGCATTTTCAGCCAAGAAGCCATAGCCAGGATGGATGGCTGCCGCATTCCGCGTCAGCGCTGCTGCAATGATGTTGGGAATATTGAGGTAGCTTTTGCTACTAGGTGCATCACCAATACAAACCGCCTCATCCGCCAACTGCACGTGCAGCGCATGGCGATCGATGGTGGAATGGACGGCAACGGTGGCGATGCCCATTTCTTCACAGGTGCGGAGAATGCGAAGGGCAATTTCTCCCCGGTTGGCAATTAATATCTTGGAAAACCGCATCGTCTCGCTTCGCAAACGTCTATGCTCCTTCGTGAATCGGCCCTCTGAGTCCTCCTGAACAGACGCTTACTCAGAGACCCATGAGGCAGTTGCTCAGGAAACAGGACGATATCCCAGTGAACAGTAGTTCATCCTATCATGCAGGTGTCGCGACTCTCAGGAAAACGTAAGTTCGATAACGTTATGGCTCCAGAGTCTCCTACCTTGATGGGTCATGAAAGTTCCAGCGTCCCGGCGACTAACGTCGCGGCTATACAGACCAAATCCGTCTACGCGGGTTCAAAATCCCCCAAGCTCTGAATGTCCTCGTCCATCTGA
>DATNRH010001113.1 GCA_036703605.1 Candidatus Obscuribacterales bacterium
TGGACGCCTTGGCATCCGTTCCGAGGGCAGCAGCCTCGGTCATGGCTCGCGCAAGGGCCTCCATGGCACGGGGGCCGGTGCAGCCCGAGTAGCGCATGAACAGCGCCAGAGCGGCCTTGGTGGGGACGCTGGTGGTGGGGACGTAGGACTCGTCCTCTCCGACCTTGACCGTGCCGGTGACGCGGAAGGCGACCACTTCGTCAACCACGTAGGTGCCGGGACCAACGTCGTCACGGACATCCTTGGCAAGCTTGGCGGTGGCGGTGTTCAGGGCAAGAAGGGTAGCGGCGGAGGTGGTCATTTGTTTTACTTTTCTCGGAGGTTTCTGGTTGGGACTTTCTCTGTCCCTTGTTGATGAATATACTATAACAGAGCTTGATGAAGAAGTAAAGCTAATATGGGATATTATTTGTCCGATAACGAAAAAACATTTTTTGCGGTTGGTTTTATAGTGTCATGACTAGCGCCCAACGCTTTACCAAAGAAATTTACATCATGACTGAAAAAACTGAACCAACTGCCGAAGCAACACCACCAACAGAAGAAAAGCTCTACGCTCTAGCCGATGAGACGATTGCTCTCATTAGAGAGATTCTCCAGCTAACCCTCTACACGGGTACCAACATCATTGACCACTTGCGTGCCGTTAGACTTGTGGAGTCAGACTCAGGTAAACTGGTACCAAACGACAAGTATGTTGAGGAGTACAATAAAATGGTAGCTGCTTTTGCAGAGAAGGCAAAGCAAATGGCAGAAGAAGCTCGCTTGGCTGCCGCATCTGCCCGTGTCGTTGACGAGTTCAATACTACCAAGCACTGACCCCCTCTTTTCGACCCTCTAATAGAACAACTCAGACGCCAGCACCCATGCTGGCGAAGTTGTAGTTCACTTGAGCAATCTCAAGCTTAGCCTGGAGGTCCGTCATGTCGGCAACGAACTTGTTGAGAAACTCCAGCTCAGCTGCATCCTTGGCAGCAGTGATAGCGTCAGAGGTAACGCTAGCGGGCTGACAGGAGCCCTTGGTGACCCAGTGAGTCTTGCCAGCGCTGGTCTTGAAGCCATAGCGCTCCTTGCCCGTGAAGCGGCACTCACCGCGCCAGAACACCTTGCCCTGGTCACCAACCTCGTTGCCCTTGCCCTTGCGAGTGACCACGATCATGTCGCCGTTGTCGACTGCCTTGAGCTTTAGGGCAGCTGCATTACGCACGTCCTTGATGCGCTGCGCCTTGGTGGCGATCATGGTGTCAATGCTGTTGCTGATGTGCTTGACGTCTCCATGAGCCTCGGAGAACTTGCGCCATGCATGAGTGATGT
>DATNRH010001114.1 GCA_036703605.1 Candidatus Obscuribacterales bacterium
GCTCTCAACGCGACCGGAGTCTTATCTTGGAGATGTCGAGCTTTGGGACAGGTTTCTTTTCTCAACCATTAAGCCTCCAGTGCAGAAGATAGCCTCAAGCGGGCCTTAGTGAACTTTGGTCAACCCTGGACAATCAATGAAGGTGATGGGGCCTTCTATGGCCCTAAGATCGATGTTACAGTAGAAGACGCCATTAAGGTAGGATACCTTTGTCCCTTGAATTCACCCCTACCACTATCCCGTAGTAAATTTTGGGGTTTCTTTCACCGATTGCCTTAGTTTGACACATTCAGCGCAAGCACCAGTGTGCCACAGTACAATTGGACTTTCAGCTTCCGCGCCGGTTTGAGCTGAGCTACATAGAGAGCGATGGACCTAAAGCCACCCCTGTCATGATCCACCGCGCTATCTTGGGCTCCCTTGAGAGGATGCTTGCTGTTCTGACTGGTTCGTATCCCATGTGGCGACTTCCCCCACCCTCTCCCTTCGGCAATGACATCCTTGAAAGAGAGCCTCCCTCCCCCCTATCTTGTCCTAGTCTAGCACTAGGAACTAATCCAGCACTACTCTACTAGCGCTAATCTTGCAGAGCACACGGCAGGAAAGTGGCCCTTCTGGCTGAGCCCACGCCAGGCCATGGTTGTGCCAGTAGCGGAGCCTTACTTTGAGTATGCCTCCTCGATCAAGGCCCAGCTTGAACAAGCTGGATTCTACGTCGACGTTGACCTCTCGGACATGACGTTAAACCGCAAGGTGGGCTACAGGGGCGCTCTGGGCGAGTGTGTGTGACAAGCACGAATGGGACCGAAAAAAGCATAGCGAGTGACCTCGCTACAGATCGTACCTTGGGTGTGAGTTCAAGCGGGAAAAGCTAAGTGTGGTGTACGAGCGTAGTGGAGTAAGGACCAACCGCACTGGCTCTGGCAAACCCTAACCCCTCACCAAGTTTAAGTCATCATTCCTCGCCTCTAAACCCTAATCCATTCAACCTATCCCCTCACCTCCATCCCTAACCATGAAATCCTCACCC
>DATNRH010001115.1 GCA_036703605.1 Candidatus Obscuribacterales bacterium
ACGGCTTCCAGTAATCTTCGGCCACATCTCTATCGACAAGGCACGGCTTGGTGGAGTCCCTGAGAGTTAGGGTAGTCCTCTACCAGTGCGTGGCAGTTGGGTCCACTGTGGCACAGAAAGTGTGTTGTCGAACACCCACACAGCAGTTGGATTTGCGATATTGGGTCCCATGCCGCCATAGAGAAAGACGCGCCCACCTTGCGCAGACAAGCCAGCACGTTGTCTTGCTTCGGGGCCAGAGGAGACCGTCAAGTTGCTCCAAGTTTGACCAGAGTAAGACCAGATCTCGTTTGATAGGGTTGGCTGCTGTGGATCGTATCGGCCCCCAAAAACGTACATTATGCTCCCATCCATGGCGGTGGCATGGCTTTTCAGTGCGGGAGGGCAGCTACTACAGGTAACCTGAGTAACAGAGGCTCCTTGGAGTCAGCAGGGACGATACCATCATATTCCCAAACTTCATTCACAGCCTGAAAAGGCGAGGCCGTCTCACCACCAAACAGGATAACAACATCCCGAGCAGAGTCCCATTCAAGGGATGCAGCAAGAAGGGCGGACCATGGTGCAGAGCCAGAAATGACGGAGGTTGGGGTCCCGCAAGTCGAGGTTGTGGTGCAAGTACCTGAGGGGCCGCTGCATGCACCCAAATCGATCGAAAACCACATCGAGGTACCATTTACAGGACCTTGAATGTACAGAAGGTCGTTTTCTGCACCTGTCTGGGAAGGTCGGAATGCCATAGCGCATTCAGAGGTTTCCCAACCAGCATATGAAGCTAAAAAGGACAAAGTGAGGGTGCAGCCATCAAATCGCCACAGATCCGCAAGTGGTCCGTTGTTTTGCCCACCATAGTAGTAGAATACGTCGTTTGCAGCATCATAGGCACCGCATCCTTCCCCAAGACCGCCGCTAGGACTGCTACCGGAGAAACTACACATCAAAAGTGAATGAGCGCATACGGAAGACTTTGCCAGTGTGGGTGCTCACAAAACTCCCATACATCATTGTTAGTGTCATCACCACCAAACTTGCGGAAGCAACGCGGAGAGCTCTCCCACATGAAGGAGTGGAATCCAGCAACCATTGGATTAGAGGCCGGCGTGATGGATGAGTAGCCGCTTGAGGGCTCCTT
>DATNRH010001116.1 GCA_036703605.1 Candidatus Obscuribacterales bacterium
TATAGTCATATTCTTGTCTAGCAGATGCTAGCTTTTTATGTAGCATGTTGCGTTTTAACAATTTGCGCAACGCATCATCAGAGGCATCGACTAATTGTTTGTCGGCTGGAATGACATCAAACCTCAATTCCGAATTAATTCTCTTTAAAGGAAACTTGTAGGGATGTAGCGTACTCAGAAGTTCTATATCCCGCTGTGTGAGCGATTCAAAGACGCCGCCTTCACTTAGGGGAATGCCTAGTGAACTTGTTAAATCTTGCTGATTTGGGTCAAAATCAACAGCTAGAACCCGCTTACCTAGAAAAGTTAGGATTGCTGCTAGGTTGACGGCTGTAGTTGTTTTTCCTACACCCCCTTTGTTGTTATAAACAGCTACCGTTAAGGCTCTGGATGGACTTTCAATCTTCTTGCGAATTGAAGCAACAATCTTGTCAGCATTTTCACTGTCTAGGGCAAGGCAGTGGGTAGCAGGATAAATTACTTTACCGTGTTTGCGAAATAGTTGAATGTGGCAAGAGTTAGTAATAATGCCCCACTCAGCTGTTTTGCAGTTGGGAGCAAGAAGATATCGTTTGAGTTGCGTGACCGTTTTTTTGTATTGTGCGGCATCGCTGGACAAGTTACAATCTCTACCCTTCAACTCTAAGAGAAGATAGGGATTGGACTTTGTATGTAGAAAAACATCATCTCCAACTGTTTTTCTAGCTGCTTTATCAACGGCTTTGCCATCACCCGTTGGGTAATTAGGATGAACTTCTTGGGATTGAAACCCTAGTAGTTCTAGTAGATGGGATGAAAAATGATGGTCAACGACGGCTTCCGGAGCATTTTCAGGAAGACTGCTTAGAGTGGAGCGAAGACTAGTGGGTGCCATACTTATAAGGTAGGGGGAACTTTCAATGGTATCTCAGATCTAGTGTGCCCATTGGGGTACGCTTACTCACACTATCGTGTTGATTGCTTGTCAGGAAAATTACACTACTTGACTGATAACCTTATGTCTACTTGACTCTGAACGCGTGTAGATAGGATGTCAGATTCAGCCTACATTGAGGGCTTTCAGAACAGCAATGGTGTAGAGAGGCGTTTCTTAGTATGTTGGAGAATACTTGAAAAACGTTTCTCTACACCTCCCTCATTTTAAGCAGATATTAAGAAACGTGCTACGGGTAAGCGTGATGGATTCAGGGGCGATCGCCTGCCGTTAGAATGGACAAGAAAATGTTGAAGCCAGAGCACATGAAGACATGCAAGCCAGGCGATAGCTAAAAAAATGCCCCGGTAGTTCATAGAAAGTGCCTGTGAGCAGGTGATCTTGAACTATCGGGGAAAAGTTAGACAGCCGACGTTTTGTTGAGCGTCTGCCATAGTGGAATAGGACGTACAAAGGGAGATAGGCAGCTAGCCTTCGCTGAGGACTTCGGTAAAGGCAAACTTGGCGGAAGCTAAGACAAATATCGTAGTAGGCAGCTTAGCCGTGCGCTGCTGTAAGTTGGCATAGTACTCTGGATAGTCATCCACGGCATCGGGAGGTGCTATGCCTAGAAAAATCAAATCGGCGAAGGCTGATGACTCGTGAAGCACCTCGTCAAAAGAACGACCGTTGGCGACTAATACCTCTGATAGGGCAGAAATACGCATATCTTGCACAAACCTGCGGATATTCTGCTGGGCAGACTTGGCCGCCGTATCGTCCTGCACCATCAGCTTCAGGCAAATGTCTACATTGCGCCACGCGATGTTCCTGCTCAGCAGGTCAGCCAGCAGTAGCATCAACCCACCATTAGCCTGCATCCCTCCCCACCAGACATCAATGCGCTGACGGCGGCCAAATCCTCCCTGTTCATTTTCCCGCAGAATGATAATATTGCGATTTCCCTTGTGGGTCTGGGCAATGAGGTTACAGTAGCTGGTTCGTCGTTCTGGATTTTCGCTATCTCCGAGCACAATGGTGTTGGGTACAAGGGGGCCAAGACCATAGGTCTCGATGAGTTGAACAGCACCTTCAAAGGGATCTGAGGCGGTGGTGAGGCGTACTAAGGCTCGGATACCTCGCCGTTCCAAGTAGTCGCGGATGGTGGCTTCCATGGTAGATTGCTGCCCCACATCGCGGGAGCCGCTGGGTAAGACACTCGATACGGTAACGAGGCCTCGGTTGTGGGTGAGGGCATCGGCTAGCTCGACCAACGACCAGCGGCGAGATGGGGAACCAGAAAGGGCGAGAATGTGGGGCCGCCAGTTTTTAGGATCATCGGTGTGGTCGAGTTGCAAAATGCCTGTCCGCAGGAGCGCCATCCACATGCCCCGGCGGGCATCTCCCCAGGTGGCTTCCAGTTCCCGGCGCTGCAGCCAAAAGAAAATGCTGAGGGCGATCGCTGCGGCAACGACCGTGGCAACAGCATTAATTAAAAACATGACCGACAAACAGCCCACCGCTCCAAGGAGCGACAGGAACCAGGGGACACGGAAGGTAGGACGATAGGAGGGGCTTTGCAGAAAGCCTTCAATGCCAGCGGAGACGTTGAGCACCAGGTAAGTTGTGAGAAAAAACATCGTGAGCACAGGGGCGATCAGATTGAGATCGCCGATGCAAACGGCTGCGGCGGAGACAAATAATGTTACCGCCGTACCAATGCGGGGCTCATCTTGACGACCGCTACCCGTACCTAGAATTTTGAGGGCGCGCGGCAGGACGCCGTCCCGCGCGAGGGCTTGCAGGACACGGGGGGCTCCCATAATGCTGCCAATGGCGCTGGATAAGGTTGCTCCCCAGACGCCTAGCAAAATGGCAGGACTCCAAAAGGAGAGTTGCTGCATGATCAGCGGTTCATCGATGAGGTTGGCGGTATCGACTCGATAGGCAAGGAGCAGCGGCAATACCATATAGATGACGTACCCTACTCCCACGGCGGCTAGGGTGCCGCTGGGCAAGGCTTGGGTAGGATTTTTTAAATCCCCAGACATATTAACGCCAGCCATGATGCCCGTCACCGCAGGGAAAAATACGGCAAACACAGCCCAGAAACTCTGGGTCGTTTCAGGAACGGCCCAAAGTTGCGGTTCTATGTTAGGCAGCGATGGCCCAAAGATCAGGGAGATCAGAGATAGGGCGATCGCCCCCATGATGAAGTACTGGGCTCGAATGGCTAGCTCGGCGGAGGTGAGAGCCAAAATGGCAACCGCGAGGGTGGTTATCAACGCAACAACCACCTGATTCAGCCCTGGAAACACCGCTGAGAGGCTTTCGGCAAAGCCAAGGGTGTAGAGAGCCACGGAAAGAGCTTGGGCAAAGTATAGGGGGATGCCTACTGCTCCTCCCGTCTCAATGCCGAGGGAACGGCTAATCATGTAATAGGCTCCGCCCACGCGAACGACCCGGTCGGTGGCGATCGCACAGACGGACAGGGCGGTCAAAAACGTGATGGAGGTGGAGAGCGTCACAATAATCAGGGTGCCGAGCAACCCTACATTGCCCACAACCCAGCCAAATCGGAGGTACATAATTACCCCCAAAATGGTCAAAATTGAGGGGGTAAACACGCCGCCAAAGGCTCCTAGCCCTTGGGGTTCCTTCGATGAAGGATCGGGTGGCAGACTAGGTTCGGGTTTGGGAGATTGGCTAAAGGGTAGCTTCATGAAAAAACGTCAAGTAAGTAACAGAAACGTGGACAACATTGGACTCAGGCACTGCTACCTAGAGTGAAGACCAATGAATGATGTCAGGCCCATTTAAGCGTACTCTTCCCGACATCTCCACCTAGGCCTGCTCAGCCACCCGTTATTCATTCATGGCCAACAAGTCTTGGCGACGTTCATGTCTACGACGGCTAATGCGGTCTAAGCCAGGGCGATCGCTTTTGTAGGGTGTATGGGATCGCCATCAAACATTAGAAACGGGACTGGCGCGATTCGAACGCGCGACCTACCGCTTAGGAGGCGGTTGCTCTATCCTGTTGAGCTACAGCCCCAGGTTACCGCCCATCCTAGCAGCAGCGCTGGGTGGACACGAAGGGTTTCTAGGGGTGCGATCGCTCAGTTATCAAATTATTTTAGTTTTAGTGGTTGCGACGATCGCAGCCGGTTTTTTGGGAAATCTAGGCTTGCATGTTGCGAGTTGTTCCCATGTCTAAAAAAGACCTCAGTGAAACGGATATTTGCGATCGCTACATTACACCCGCGCTTCACAATGCAGGATGGAAGCCGGGGCAGATTCGGCGGGAGTTTGGATTCACCGATGGTCAGATGATTGTCCGAAAGCAGATGACCGTCAGGGGCAAACGAAAACGCGCCGATTATTTGCTGTATTACCAGACGAATAAGGCGATCGCCATCATCGAAGCAAAGGATAACAAGCATCGGGTAGGAGATGGACTGCAGCAGGCGTTGGGCTATGCCGAAGCATTGCAAGTGCCATTTGTTTTTGCCAGCAATGGGGATGGGTTTCGGTTGCACGATCGCACGGGCACCTATCCGCAGATGGAACAGGATTTGGGGTTAGACGAGTTCCCTTCGCCGGACGAACTGTGGGAGCGCTACCAGCAATGGCAAAACCTGACGGATGTGCCGTATACCGCCCAGGCGCTGCTGTCGTCGGCTTTTTATGAGGGGATTGGGGCAAAGGAACCCCGGTATTATCAGCAGCTTGCGGTGAACCGGACAATTGAGGCGATCGCCCGTGGACAGAAGCGCTGCTTGCTGGTGATGGCGACGGGAACCGGGAAAACCTTCACCGTCTTCAACATCATCTGGCGCTTGTGGCGAACCGGGGTAGCGAAGCGGGCCTTGTTTTTGGCGGATCGCAATATTCTGGTAGACCAGACCAAGACTAATGACTTTGGCCCCTTTGGGGAGGTGATCACGAAAATTGACCGGACGTTGGTGGATGAGAATGGCCGCATCAATACGTCCTATGAAATTTACCTGGGGTTGTATCAAGCCTTGATTGGCAACGAGGAACGGGAGAACCTGTACGAAAAGTTTGAGCGGAATTTCTTTGACTTGGTGGTGATTGATGAGTGTCATCGGGGCAGTGCGGCGGACGATTCCAACTGGCGACAGGTGTTGGATTATTTTGCAGATGCGGTGCAGGTGGGGCTGACGGCAACACCAAAGGAAACCAAGTATGCGTCAAACATTGATTATTTTGGCGATCCGATTTTTACCTATTCGCTGAAGCAGGGGATCGAAGACGGATTTTTGGCTCCATTTCGGGTGGTACGGGTGGATCTGGATAAAGACCTGGAAGGCTGGATGCCGGATGTGGGGGAAGTGGATGATCGGGGGCAGACCATTGAAGAACGGCTCTATAATTTGCGGGACTACGATCGCACCATTGTCTTCAATAAACGCACTGAGCTTGTGGCGCAATACCTGACCCATTTTTTGCACGATGGCGACCCGATGCGGAAAACCATTGTGTTTTGCGAAGACATTGACCATGCCCGACGGATGCGAGAGGCGATCGCCGAAATCGACCTCAACCGCGAACTGATCCAAGCCGATCACCGCTACGTCATGCGGATTACGGGGGATGAGAAGGAGGGCAAAGACCAGCTCGATAACTTTATCGACCCAGAGGAACCCTATCCCGTGATTGCTACCACCTCGAAGCTGATGACAACGGGGGTAGATGCCCAGACCTGCCAGGTGATCGTGCTGGATCGGCGCATCCAGTCGATGACAGAGTTTAAGCAAATTGTGGGGCGCGGCACTCGGTTGCGGACGGACTATGGAAAGAACTTCTTCACCATCCTGGATTTCCGAAACGCTACCCA
>DATNRH010001117.1 GCA_036703605.1 Candidatus Obscuribacterales bacterium
AACCAGTGTAGTTCGATGGCAACATAACTCCAGCGCAGTTCAGCTAGGAGACGGTTATAGACCTCGGTGACGCGACCTTTGAGGTTTAGGCGAGCTTGCACCTGCTGCGATCGCCATGATTGGGTATCTGGCGGTGGACTGGTGATCTGTGTGGGTTGGTTAAGGTACTGTAAAAACAGTTCACGTACGGGTTGGGGTGCTTCCCGCCAGCGTGGTACGGCAATATCAGTGGCCACTTGGCTGAGATAGCCATATTCGTTCAAAAATTGATTGAACTGGGTAAGAACAGCCTGACCATCGGTGGTTTCACTCAGACTGGCAAACAGGGCCGATCCGGAATCGGGCACTTGGACCCGGGCGATCGCCCCTACCAGGGGACGGCAAGACTGGGCTAACCGTTGCAGCGATCGCAGGGAGGCAATTTCTGGCTGGGTTTGAACATTGAGGTCGTTGTCGGATACCTTGAGCATCGCTTGCCGCAGGGCGAAGCTGAGGGGAGCCATGATGCTGTAGTAGGTGGCTCGGCGCAGTAGGGTCAAAATCAACTGAATGCGTCCGAGGATGGCGGCGGGCTGCTGTCCCTTAGCGGGATGATCGATGAGTTGGCGTAGGCCGGGGGTAAACAGATCCTGGTCGTCTTGCTCAAAGTCTTGCTCCAGGCGCAGTTCTCGCCCCAGCAGTTTTAGCAATCCTGGTACATTTTTGAGGGTGGAGAGGATCGGCGGCTTGCTGAAGGGGGTGCCCCGGGTAAGAAATTCTAAGCTCTCGGGCGGAAGACCCATGCGCCGAAAAATCTGTCCTAGCAGCGATGCATTGAAGTAGGCGGAGGAGTGGTGTAGGGTAGCGGTTTCGGTGAAATCTAACCCTCGGGCGCGATCGCCGAGGACGATGGTAAAAATCTCGCCCCAAACGCCGCAGGTGAGAGGACGGTTGATCGACCAGGTGAGGGGACGAATCCAGCCAGGGATCACCTCAGCGGCAATTTTTCTTGTCCAAATCGGCAAGAGTGTGGTGATCGGTCGGCTTTGTAAGACCCAAAGCTGCTGACCGTCATAGCTCCATTCAATATCCTGGGGAATGCCGTGGTAGCGGGCTTCGAGATGGCGGGCCAGGTAGGCCACCTGCTGGATCAATCGCGGCGGCACATCGCCCTCGCCCTCCATGGGGAACGCGATCGCTTCTGGCAAGTACCAGGGGGGATTAGCCACCGCCTGGGTGGTGGTCAAATCCGCTTCGGTCACCATCACTTGGTAAGACTCTGGGGTCACCTGTCCTGAGACGACTCGTGCGGCGGAACCCGGTAGCGCCTCGATCACCACGCTGTCCCCTTGGCGGCTGATGGGATCGCGGCTGAAGGCGACGCCGGAAAAGACGCCCGATACTTGGATTTGGACGAGGACGGTCATTGCTTCGTCCCGAATGCCGCGATCGCGTCGATACTGCACCGCTGTGGGCCGGTTGTACGAGGCTTGGCATTGGGTAATCGCTTGGGCCAGGGCCTCGCGACTGGTCACCTGGGCGATGGATTCATACTGCCCAGCAGCGGAGGTGGATTCGGAATCTTCGCCGATGGCAGATGAACGCACAATGAGCGGCTGCTCTGGGGTGGGATTGAGCATCTCGATCATCGGGGCGGGGTCATCCCCCGGCGGCAATACCCAGCCCATGGGCACGGGATAGCCCCAGGCGGTGAGCTGGGCCAGGGTGGCAACCTTGGCACCAACTTTTTTGGCATCCTTGGCCTGGTCGAGGGTGGGAACGGCGCGATCGCCTCGGAAGAAACGAAACATGGTTTTTGATCCAGGTTGGGCTTGCCCGGTGGATAGGTCTAAATCGTCCGGCATCTTATGATAAATCCAAGCCATGAGAACACTGAGGATGAGAGTTGCGACTACGCGATCGCCCTGGGTGGGATGCAGCAAGGCCGCAAACACCGGCAGCAGCACCAGGACGACTAAACGACCCTGGCGCTTTTCTCGAAAAATGGTAAAGCTAATTAAACTCAGCAGCAGCACGAGACCGGAGGCTAGCCAATCATGGACAAGGTAGCCCCACGTAACGTTGGTGGTACCAGCTCCCCGTCCTCCCCAATAGCGTCCCATCACTAGGGCAATTAGGGCAATCACTTCCCAGGCAGGATCGGTGGGAAAGTAGGAGCGCGCTAGCCATACAACGCCAATGCCCTTCCCCGCCTCTAGGAGAACTGCCATCACCCCCGCCACCGTTCCGCCGTGGTAGAACGCTGCCGAGACACTGATATTCCCTGTGCCTAGATGGGCCAAATCTTTGCGGGTGAGCCCGTAGGTTAGCCAACGGATCAGAGGTAGCCCACCGAGCAGTGGGCCAATCACCATAATCAGTAAGGCACCCAACACTTGTGTAGGGGTCATAGTTTTTATGCAGTGCTTGAGTTGCGCAATGATGCCTGTCCTATCGCACTGTATAACAAACATGCCTGATCTGCAGCAATGCTGCCTATCCAGGGGTTGAGCTAGGCCATGTCTGGGTTATTCGTGGGCGATCGCTGCTGTACAGTGACGCACATCTTCGATCACCGATCGCACGCCGCCGAGGTCAATGCGATAGCTGAGGGGATGGGCAATCAGCCGAGCGGTGCTGGTAAACAACGGCTCAATTTCAATCAAATGGTTTTCCTGGAGGGTGCGCCCTGTGGCCACCAAATCCACGATCGCTTCCGACATGCCCGTAATCGGCCCCAATTCTACAGAACCGTAGAGCGGCACAATTTCCACGGGTAGGTTCAACCCTTGAAAGTAGCTGCGGGCACAGTGGACAAACTTGGACGCTACTCGACTGTGGGGCGGTAGGTCGAGGGCGGAGCGATAGGGGCTGGAGGCCTTGACCGCTACTGACATGCGGCATTGCCCAAACTGCAAATCAGCCAGTTGAGCGACTTGGGGTTGCTTTTCACACAGCACATCATAGCCCACCACCCCAAGCTGCGCTTGCCCATATTCAACGTACACGGGCACGTCATAATTTCTCACCAGCAGCGCCTTGGCCCGATGGCTGGCATCCCAAATTTCAAGCTGCCGATTGGAGCTATCAAGGAAGGCGCTAAAGTCGAGACCCACAGCCTTAAACAGCCGGATGCTGTCTTTCAGGAGTGCGCCTTTGGGTAATGCCACAGTAATCATGGAACGCGATCGCAATGGGGTAATGATAACGATAAACGAAGCTGCCAATGTCTAGGCAAGAAAACGATGCAAGGGGCAGCACTTGAGCATGACCCGTTCGATCGCTCACGTATTCTACCAGGCCTCGCCATAAAAATAGGGGCTGATGCCCCGATGATCCGCCTACCTAGACCAGGCACCCCTGATCCAGGTTGATTTGCATTGTAGTGGTGCGAAACCATAGGGCGATCGCTAGTCGAGATAGCCCATCAGCGTGAGCGGATCATCCAATTCATTGGAGGCAATGGGGCGATTGCCAAGCACCATATGGGCATTCAACAGATCGGCGCTGCTGGCTACGATCGGGCGATGACCCGGCAACAAGTCGGAGCTAACAATTTCCATCTCGCTAGAAAACACGGGGCGATTGCCAACGGCCGTCATGCCAAAGATGTGTAGGTTGCTGGGCTCGATGGGACGGTTGCCCATGAAAAAGCGAGGCTGAGCAACTTCAATGGAACTAGATTCTTCTTTCGATTTCACGGTGAGGGCGGCTCCTTGAGTGGACGATGCTTTACTTCTAGACGAGGACGGCTTGTCCTTGGGGGTTTCGGCGGAGCTAGGCTGTCCGTTATCTTGGGTGGCGTCTGTAGCCATGGGTGGATACCTCTCTATAGTCAACCTGCGGGCGGCCAAGACAGGATGCGAGCCTATCTGAACGCCTTATGTTCTGATCTTATAAGAATCTGACCAAGGACTAAACACCAGATGCTGCCCTAATCACGTTTTGGCTTGCCGTTTCCTGGTCAGCCATGAACCATGGTGCTGATTTGGACTGAGGCGATCGCCTAGGGATGCCCGACGCCTCACCTGCAGACAAATGGCCGGTGCTCAGCACCTATGATCTGCAGGATGAACGGCTCGTGAACGAGAATGGGGGTGTTTAGGACGTCTTTGTTCAAATAGTTTTAGGTAGAACGGCTTAATTGGATACTTTAAATCTAAACTAAACCTTGAGCTTACCTAAATACTACAGGTGAAGGCGCAGTCATGACTAGACGGTTGCAATTCAGTTCTTTGATCAGACTGATTTGAGATTGTAATCATCCTGCTCGGTTTTCCTGTGCCAGCCATCTACTATCATCGTCTTCCCGCTGTCCACTGCCCACCCGTTATCCACGTCCCGCGTGGGGCGATCGCCATAAG
>DATNRH010001118.1 GCA_036703605.1 Candidatus Obscuribacterales bacterium
CAAAGTTTTATGAAATTGTTGCCAGGCTGTGACCATCGGCAATAAAACTTAAAAACCAAAATGACCGGAGACCCCCAAACCAGTAGTACGCTGTAAACAACGCTGTTTTGCCCCTTGCACCGTGACATGAGCTTAGTCTCCCGACCTTTTTTATCCCGTATTATCGAGCGGCAAGGGGTAGCGTGCCGACGTTAATAATTGGACATAGCCTGAAAGGAAAACTCTCATGGTTCAACGTGGTTCAAAAGTTCGTATTCTGCGCAAAGAATCCTACTGGTATAAAGATGTAGGAACCGTTGCGTCTGTGGATCAAAGCGGCATTAAATACCCCGTTATTGTACGGTTTGACAAGGTAAACTACAGCGGTTTCAGCGGCTCCGCTGGCGGCGTGAACACCAACAACTTCTCCCTAGATGAAGTGGAAGAAGTCTCGGCACCCGCCAAGAAAAAGTAAGACCCTCTAGCACGGAAAGCCGCTAGACTAGATTTACTCTACGTTTTGCGACCTGACTGTGCCCGAGCTACCAGAAGTTGAAACAGTATGTCGGGGGCTGAATGCAGCTACTCTACATCAAACCATTGTGGGTGGGGATGTGTTGCTTGATCGCACCATTGCCCACCCATTTTGTATGGACGATTTTATTGCCGGACTCACCGGGCAGGCGATCGCCCGCTGGCATCGGCGCGGCAAGTATTTGTTAGCAGAAATCACCTCAGCAGCACCCTCAACAACCCCATCGGCCTGGTTGGGTGTGCATCTACGTATGACCGGTCAGCTCTTCTGGGTGCCACCGACCACGCCCCTAGAGAAGCATTGTCGAGTGCGGCTATGGTTTGAGGGCGATCGCGAACTGCGGTTTGTTGATCAACGCACCTTTGGGCGGATGTGGTGGGTGCCGCCAGGCATAGAACCCTCCCAGGTGATCACCGGTTTAACTCGCCTGGGCCCCGATCCCTTTACCTCTGACTTTTCAGTGGACTATGTGGCCCATTGGCTGAGCGATCGCCGCCGACCGATTAAAACTGCCTTGTTAGATCAACAGTTTGTGGCTGGCGTGGGCAATATCTATGCCGATGAGGCCCTGTTCCTCAGCGGCATCCATCCCACCACCGATAGCTCTACCCTTTCGATCGATCAATGTATAACCCTACACGCCATGATCCAGCGGGTACTGCGGGAAGGTATTGAGTCGGGCGGCACCACCATCAGCACCTTTCGAGATCTGCAAGGCGTCAACGGCAACTATGGTGGCTTAGCCTGGGTCTATGGTCGAGAAGGAGATCGCTGCCGATTGTGCGACACCGTCATCGAGCGCATCAAGCTGGCTGGGCGATCTGCCCATTTTTGCCCTGCCTGCCAACTGAAGGGGGCGATCGCAAACGACTCGCCTTAGCGTATAGTTTGGGATAAGCTTCATTCCAGTCTGAGCGTTTGAGTCCCTCTTATTGCTTACTATCTAAGCCGGTTCAGTTCCATTGCTCGTTTATGAATCTAGTCCGTTGCACACTAGTCTTTGATACCTTATGCAGGCAGGCGATCGCTCTTGTTTGTTCCCGCATTAAACCTGTAGCTCTTCGCCGTACCTCGCCATGAAATGGACTCCTTGGATAGTTCTGAGCATCGTTTCAGGCTTAACCTTAGCGGCCTGCACAACCATGCCCGACTGGCTAGAAAACTGGTCATCGAGCTTCGGAGAACAACTAGAAATCGATAGCGATTCCTCGACTGAAGACGAAACCCCTCCCGAGTCTGAGGCTGGGCGCGAACTCCCTCCAACCAAGCTAACCCTAGTGATGGTGGATGGCCAGCCCACGGAAGTAGAACTGGAACTGTTTGACCATCCAGGGTTTCCCCTGACGCTTTACACCCCCAAAGGAGAGTTTAGCCGTCTGTTTGAAACCATCGGGGATACTCAATCGGTTCAGTTTAACCAAACCCAGGACAACGGCGAACCAGACCCATCCATCTATCTCCAGATCGTTGTACCAGTTGGCGAGGTCACCGTTGATGAGCTCCGCGATCGCATCCTGGGAAACAACGGCATTCTCGCCAATCGTCGCTGGCAGATGGTCGATCGCACGCGCGTGCTCACCTACACCTGGGCCGATGAACGCATTGACTTTCAACATGCTGTAGGCGAGACCATTTATCGTGGTTCTCTCTTTTTGGGCGATCGCGATGGACAGCCCTTCTATGCCCTCACCCACTATCCTCAGGCAATCGCTCCCAGCATCAATCCCCGTCTATCAATGATTTTAGACACCATCGACAGACGCGATATCTAGACGACTTGGCTCAGCCAGCGTAGTCCTTGGGATGTTGTTGATCCTAGGCCGACCTATGGCCTCCTTGTACTAGGAGGAAATGTACTAGGAGGCGATCGCTCCTCGGCGACGCAGATACACCTTGATACCTTCTGCAATACCGTCGGCGAGCTGTTTCACGTAAGTCTCATCAATGAGATTGGTTTCATCGGTTTGAGTAGTCACATAGCCAACTTCCACTAACACCGATGGCATGGTGGTTTGGCGGAGAGTGAGGAACGTAGCCTGACGAACGCCCAAATCTTTGATGCCTACTTTTTGCAAAATTTGATCATGCACCACTCGCGCGAGCTCGCCCCCCTCATCGGAGGTGCGGTAATAGTAGGTTTCTACCCCATTCACCTCATAGCGACTGAGACTTAGGGCATTGGCGTGAATACTGATAAATACATCAGCTTTGAAATCTTCAGCTAATTTCACGCGCTCATCCGACACCACGGCTTGATCGGTCGAACGCGTTAGAGCGACGCGCACCCCGGCCTGCTGAAGCTGAAACGCGACAGACTGAGCAACGGGCAATACCAAGTCTTTTTCCTTCAGCCCACCGACCCCTACCGTGCCGGGATCTGTGCCTCCATGTCCTGGATCAAGCATCACCCTTGGAGCTGTGGGGGCTGGCACCACCGCACCACCGGGATCCGTGGGAATAACTGAACCGTCGGGATCATTGGAAATGGATGCGTCAGGCTTCACCACAAACGTCGAGGTGACGGGCTGCGATCGCTGAGCATACACAAGCGCCTGATACACCATTGCGGTAACCTCTCCCCTAGTTGCCGTTTGGTTGGGATTCAGCTCTCGCAGTTGGGGATGGTTCACCACAATTTCCTGGGCGGTGGCCGCAGCAACAGCATCGAGAGCATAGGTGGGAATGCGATCCTTATCCGTGTAGATATTCAGAAACTGGCGATCGCCTGGTTCTAACCCCAAACCACTGGCTAAGGACAGCAACACATGCAGCTTGAGCAAATTGTCCTGCGGGCGGAAGCTACCATCCCCAAACCCCGATAGCCACTTGCCCCGGTAAGCTCGCTGAATCACCCCGGCAGCCCAAAAACTACTAGGCACATCATCAAAGGTCACCACAGGGCGATCGGGTAGAGGATTAAAGGTGCCGGACAGCAGCGCCGCATATTCCGCCCGAGTCATCAACGCATTAGGACGAAAGGTGCCATCCACAAAACCACGGATGAACCCCTGACTGGCCAAGCCACGGATGAAGGGCGCTGCCCAATGCCCATCAATATCGGAGAAAGACGGCATTTCCAACGCCGGTTCCACAATGAACGGGGAAGCGATCGCCCATCCCCGTCCGGTAATCACCAAGGCTTGATAGAGCAACGCCGAAAGCTGGGCACGGGTAATCGTTTGCATGGGATTGAACATATCCACCAAGGGGTGGTTCACAACCATGCGCTTCTGGGTGGCCGTGGCCACGGCCACCGCCGCCTGGCTGGGAATCTGGTTGCGATCGCGATAGACCTGCAGAGAATTGGGGGTGCCGCCCGTTAAATCTAACCCTTTCACCAACGACTCAATCACCTGAACGCGGCTCATGGTTTGATTGGGTCGGAAGGTACCATCCGCAAATCCTGACAGGAACCCCATGGTTTGGGCTTTAGCGATCGCCCCCACCGCCCAGAAATTGGATGGCACGTCGGAAAACGAAGCTGGCGCAACCGTATCAGGCAGGGGAAACGCCTGGGAGACAAAGGTGGCATACTGGGCGCGGGTCACGGTGAGTTCAGGGCGAAAGGTGCCATCGGTAAAGCCACTAACAATGCCCCGACGCACCAAGCCGCGAATAAAGTGTTCTGCCCAATAGCCCTGAATATCCGTCAGCGTCACATCCGTTGTGGATGCGGTGGCGGGCGGTGCAGGCACTGGCGCTGGCGGCACTGGTGCGGGCGCTGGCGGAACCACCACCGGCTCTGCCCGGACTTGTAGCGAACTAGGCGTGGGCGTCGGCAGGGTTGCCCCAGGAGCCATGGCCGCAAATTCAACCGTTCCTGTAGTGCGATTCAGGTTGATTTGATTGCCCACCGACACAGCTTTTGCCGTACTTTCGTTCACCACATCAGCTTGAATATTGCCATCAAAAACATTGCCGCCCGGCGACAGGCCCCGTCCTAGATCCGGCTGAGCCGTATCGCGAATTAGCAAGCCAATGCGGGTATTGCGGGCAATCCAGTTATTGCGCAACACGGGCCGGGCCGATCGCGAGAGGACAATGCCTGAATGATTTTCCAAAATCTGGTTGTCTGCCAAGAGGGGCGCGGCTTGGTCGCTAATCGCAATGCCATAGCCGGTCTGCTGGAAGATATTGTGGCGTAGTTCTCCCTTAGCGTTGCGCACAATGGAGATCCCGCTGGCGGCATTACGCCGAAATAGATTGTTGACCAGCTCCGGCGTCGCGCTGCCGGTGACAAACACACCCTCCCGCCCGCAGTCTAAAAAAGTACAGTGGGCGATCGCGGGTTGACCAGACTCAATCCAAACGCCAGTACCGCGCGCATTGGGGTTAGTGACACTCAACCCCACCAGCCGCACCCCATCTGCTGGCACCAATGCCACATTCTGCTGCCCAAAGGAGGCGCTGCTAAACAGGCCTCCGCCAGAAACGATCACCGCCTGCCCCCGATTACTCTCCTCGCCCATGAGCGTCACCCCCTCCGGAATTTGGATAGGGAATGTCTCACCAGAAGCCGTGCTGTAGGTACCTGGATTCAAGTAAATGGTGCTGCCTTTGGGAGCCCGCTGCAAGGCAAAGGTCAGCGTTTTGTAAGGATTGGCGCGATCGCCCGTCGCATTATTGTTGCCGCGTTCTGGATGAACATACCGCTGTACAGAAGTTGGGGCAGACTGAACCATGGATGCTTCTCCCTAAACAAAAGCCGCGAGTGAGAATGGAGGCCGGCACTGTGACATAACGTTCAACTCAGGCCGGGGGGGATCTTGATTCTACGTCCTGGATAACCCGATGACCGTGAACACCTAGTGCCCCTCAACAGTTTAAGGCTGATTGTTGAGAACAAGACAGGGGGCCAACATTCCTAACCCACCCCACACACACCAGAAACCACCCAGATCAGCCCAGATCAGCCGACAATAGTATGATGAACAGGCAGCCTCGGCTATCCGGGCGATCGCTCTCCCCATGCTTTCCATAGAACGCCCATGGTCACCACCGTCTTAATCTTAAATGTCTTGATTGCCATCGTCTGTTGGTATGTCGCCTGGCAAGTTTGGAGCCTGCGGCGCACCTTGGCGAATGTAGCCGATGCGCTCTTGTCAGCAGAGCAAAGTACCTACGATGTTTTGCACGGAGCACCGGAAGCGATCATCACCGCGCAGAAAGGTACCCACCAACTTCGGCAAAGCTACGAACGGCTGAACCAGCAGGTGGCACGCTTGCAGCAGATTTTATCACTCGTTGCCGTGGGTCAACTGGCCTGGCGGCGGCTGCGCTACCCATCCAGTCGTCGTCGCACGCGATCGCCCCGTACCCGTTAAAGTTCAAGGGCAGGTCTGATGTCCTAATGGAGAATCTCCACAGTCCCCATGACGGCTGGCCTAGAAATTCCACAAACTCGCTACATATTGAGGTATCTTAGGGGCAAGTTGAGGCACATCAACATTAGGCATAGGTTGCCATCGATGGCCAACGTCCAGGCTTCTGTTTAATGTTAATGCGGTGCAGCAGAGGAAGAAAAACGCATGGTAGAAAAGCGATCGGGTTCGTCCGGAGCATTTGTAGGCGGGCTGCTGATTGGGGCAGCCGTTGGAGCCATTACTGGGCTATTGGTAGCCCCTAAGACTGGGCGGGAAACTCGTCAGCTTTTGAAAAAATCAGCGAGTGCCCTACCGGATATTGCCGAAGATTTGTCCACCACCGTCCAGCTACAGGCCGATCGCCTCTCAGAATCTGCCCTGCGCAACTGGGATGGAACCTTAACGCGTCTTAAGGATGCGATCGCGGCAGGGGTGGAGGCTAGTCAGCGCGATCGCCAAACGGCTCTCGACCGTGGCGACGATCCCAGATCTGAGGTCAGCCCCAAGTCCCACGACTCCAGTTTGACGTAATACCTGTGATAGATCCTGTATTTTGGCTGGGGGTATCCATTCTGCTGGTGGCTGTGAGTTTGGCCGCCGTCTTGGTTGCGATGATACCAACCTTGAAAGAACTGGCGCGGGCGGCGCGCAGTGCCGAAAAGCTGTTTGATACCCTAAGCCGTGAACTCCCCCCCACCCTCGAATCCATTCGCCTGACGGGGCTGGAGATTAGTGAGCTAACGGATGATGTGAACGACGGCGTTCAAAGCGCCAAGCGGGTGGTGCAGCAAGTGGATCAAGGCATCGGCGGGGCTCGGAAGCAGGTGCAGCGGGCCCAGTCATCAACGCGCAGCATCGTGATCGGGGTGACGGCGGCATGGCGGACTCTGCGGCGTCAACCATCTCGGCGATCGCTCGATCGCTTACCGGCTAGCAGCAGCCAACCCTTGGACGATCGATTGAACCCATCTCCCCAGACCGAGGATCGCCGTAACAATGATGGCGATCGCATCCAAAATCGCGAGTATTGGGCAACACCTTCGGATACCGACAGACGCGGGGAGTAACGCCTCATCCCGACAGCTCACGAATCGCGGGGTGGTGAAGAGGGCGATCGCCATTGCAGAAACAGCTTGTAGCCGCCTAATCCCAACAGCAGCAGCAGCGCTAGCTTCACCACGAAGGAAATCAGTTCCAGGACAATACTTAGAACCGTGAGAATTACGGCGATCGCCCCTAGTCCCACCATCCATTTGCTGCCGTCGGACAACCGCCCAAACCAGCGCAAGAGCTGATTGATCAGATACCCCACTCGGGTAGACGACTCAATCAACACTTGAACCGGCTCAGCATCGCTGGGGGCATGATACTCAGCCCCAGGGGACGATGCCCCTAGATTGGGTTGGGGAGAAGGGGAGGAAGGAGTCATGGAAAAGGCGCAGACCGCCGCGCAGTGACAATCTAAGATACATACAGCGATGAGCTGAGGGCATCCGCCATCCAGGGATGAAACACCCAGCCCATCGGATTCAAGATAAAGGTAATTGTCCTAGGGGTAGAGACCGCAGGGGGTCTAGACGATAGCCTACAGGATGATCGATCGGCAGGTTCAATTAGCAGATCCGATCGGCAAACCTGATCGGCAGACCGCCCCTAGGAACATCCCTACCAGCAGGGTAACGCCCCTAAGCTGTCCAGGCCGTGCGAATGGCTTCAATGCGAGTACGATTGACCCCCAGATCAGACTGCCCCAAACGGGACGCCGATCGCACATGGATAATGCCCGTGCCTGGTTCTGCATAAAACTCTACATCATCCACAAACCCCATGAGGGCGCTAGTGAACTCAGCGTAGAGATAGGTATCCGATTCGTCGATAATCTCCGTGCGCTCCATGCCTTGAATCATGCCTTTCAAGGAGGCGATCGCCTCCCCAGGGGTGGAGCGATAGGTGAGGGGCGCGATCGCATGTTCTGCATCAGCGGCATCAGCTTGGCTGCTCACACAGTTGGGGGATGCGGGACAAGCCGCTAATTTGCCGTCCTTTACACCCAGATTGGTAGGACGCTGACCGGAAAAATGAAACAAGGGTTGACCTCCTGATGAAACCTCAGCCACTGGCACGGTTGCGATCGCGGCGGCAGGTGCTGCCCAAGATCCCACACTCCCAATCGCCAGCAGCACAATACAAGCGGTGATCAGAATTCGTATAACCATGACGGGCCTACTACGTACATTTCCCTTCATGTTACTTAATATTGTCCCCACTGCACCCCATCTCTCCCAAGACTAGGAGCGATCGCCCACCGCATCGATATCAAAAGCGTCCCACATCCATCCCACTGAGGATAGGTAGTCTGACTGTTAGGTTTTCCTACGGGCACACAACCGACGGATTGTCCGTCTATAATAGTAAGACCGGGGAAACCTTGCCTCCAGACCATGGAGCGTGACGTATTCACCGGAAATCAACGCGGGGCTGTAATGGTTTCGACGTTTTAGTGAACACTACTTTGTGATTCAGGCCGAGAGCGAGTCCACTCTCGTAAATCAAGACTCAAAAAAAAAGTAAATGCGAACAACATCGTACCTTTTGCTCGTAAAGCGGCACCTGTTGCTGCCTAATAACGCCTCTTAACCGGCTCGAGCGTCTGCAGTGTGACTCCGTTAAGGGCTGTGGACAAAAACCAACGGATGCTCTAGTGGGCTGCCTCTGGTCAACCACTAGCTAAGACTTTACCAGAGCATCCTACCGTCCGGGATAATGGACGGTTCCCGCTTCAAGGGTTAGAGAAGCTACGCCTGTGAACGAGTGAAGTACCAATAGCTGAGGCGGACACGGGTTCGACTCCCGTCAGCTCCATTTCAATCCAAACCTCCAGACAAGACCTCCAAATGAGCGATCCTAATCCTAGGGTCGCTTTTTTGATCGGGGCGATCGACATATCCGCCGTAGTTCCATCACTTCGTCCTCCGATAGATCCCGCCATTGGCCTGGCTCCAGGCCGTCCAAGCGCAGGTGGGCGATCGCTCGGCGTACCAACCGCAGGGTGGGATGGCCCACCGCCGCCGTCATCCGCCGCACTTGGCGATTACGCCCCTCGGTTAAAGTCAACTCTAGCCAAGCCGTGGGCACGGTTTTCCGAAAGCGCACCGGTGGATCGCGAGGCGGTAGATCCGGTTCTTGCTCCAGTATCCGCACTTGGGCCGGCCGGGTGCGATCGCCCTTAATCACCACCCCCTGCCGCAGGTGCTCTAGGGCAGCCTCATCGGGACATCGTTCCACCTGTACCCAGTAGGTGCGGGGATGGGCAAACACCGGATCGGTCAAGCGATGCTGCAGCCAGCCATCGTTGGTCAGCAGCAACAGTCCTTCACTATCCCGATCCAGCCGACCAGCAGCATAGACTCCTGGCACGTCAATATAGGCTTTCAGGGTGTCTCGGAGCGCCTCGGTGCGATCGCTAAACTGCGTTAGCACAGCATAGGGTTTGTAAAACAAAAGATAGCGGTGGGAATGGGGCATAGAGCGATCGCCATGAACAACCTAGTCCCCGTATGTTAAGACATATGTCGGTTCATCTAAAAAAAGGTTGAGTTCGCTCAGGTCAACGGCAAACAACCCTTAACCTAGGAGTTTAAGGAGTACGAAGTTAGACCGCCATGAACATGGAAAAGTATCGCGTTGCCTGCACCCTGTCCTTCGGGGATATCTACGGTCAGATTATTGTTTGGCTGATCGTTATTTTCCTCAGCCTTGCTACCGCCCTCGCCCTCATGGGCGCTAGCCGTCCCATTTATGCCCTCGCTACAGTGGGCTTGATTTTGGTGCTGTCGTTGCCCTTTCTGCTCTTTGCCTTCGTCACCACCCTCCTCAATCACATTGAATTTACGGCGGTCGAACCCGAGACAGAATCTAGTTCTGACAGCCAGCCCATCAGCACCCAAAATCCCCAAGTGGCTAGCTAGTTATCTAGTTGTCATTAACCCAGGCGATCGCTTTCCCAGATGCCGATCATCTCAAGAGTTCTAAAGAGTTCCCTGCATTTTGGCGGGGAACTCACCGATCTGCGCCAGGATAGAAGCGCCCAACCCACAATCCTCGACCATGATTGAGCATGATGTTCTGATCATCGGCGGTGGCCTAGCCGGCTGCCGTGCCGCCGTTGAAATTGCCCGCACCAATCCCGCCATCTCCATCGGCGTTATTGCCAAAACCCATCCCATTCGCTCCCACTCCGTGGCTGCCCAAGGAGGAATCGCTGCCACCCTCAATAATGTGGACGCCACGGACACCTGGGAAGCCCACGCCTTCGATACCGTCAAAGGCTCCGATTACCTTGCCGATCAAGACGCGGTGGAGATTTTGACCCGCGAGGCTCCCGGTGTGGTGATTGATCTCGAACATATGGGCGTGCTGTTTTCCCGATTGCCCGATGGACGCATTGCCCAACGGGCCTTTGGTGGCCATACCCATCAACGTACCTGCTACGCCGCTGACAAAACTGGCCACGCTATTTTGCACGAACTAGTCAGCAATCTACGTCGCTATGGGGTCACCATCTACGACGAGTGGTATGTGATGCGCCTGATTGTGGAAGAGGGGCAGGCAAAGGGACTGGTGATGTATCGCCTAGTGGACGGGCATATTGAAGTGGCCCGAGCCAAGGCGGTCATGGTGGCCACCGGTGGCTATGGACGCGCCTACAACACCACCTCCAATGACTTCGCCTCCACTGGAGACGGTTTAGCCATGGCGGCGGCGGCGGGTATTCCGCTGCAAGATATGGAATTTGTGCAGTTTCATCCCACCGGTCTCTATCCCGCTGGGGTGCTGATCTCCGAAGCCGTGCGGGGGGAAGGGGCCTATCTGATCAACAGTGAGGGCGATCGCTTTATGGCTACCTACGCCCCCAGCAAGATGGAGCTAGCGCCCCGAGACATCACCTCCCGCGCCATTACCAAGGAACTGCGCGCAGGTCGCGGCATTCACCTCGATGGCAGTGCTGGCGGCCCCTTCGTCTATCTCGATCTACGGCACATGGGCCAGGACAAGATCATGAGCCGCGTGCCCTTTTGCTGGGAAGAGGCCCATCGCCTCGCTGGTGTGGATGCTGTCCATGAACCGATTCCCATTCGCCCTACCGTGCATTACTCCATGGGCGGTATTCCCGTGAACACCGATGGCCAGGTGCGCAGCGGCCCTGATGGCCTCGTAGACGGTCTCTTCTCCGCTGGCGAAACAGCCTGTGTATCCGTTCACGGGGCCAATCGCTTAGGCAGCAACTCCCTGCTCGAATGCGTGGTCTATGGACGACGGACAGGAGCAGCGATCGCCCGTTATGTCAGCGATCGCAAACTGCCGGAGGTACAAGAAGGTCGCTACGTCATCGAAGCTCAGCAGCAGGTGAACACCCTCATTAATCAATCCGGCGACTACCGGATTGCCGAGGTACGCCAAGCCTTTCAAGACTGCATGACCGATCACTGTGGCGTCTTCCGCACCGCCGATACTATGCAGCAAGGTTTAGAACAACTGCAGCAGATCCAAGAGCGGGCCCAGCGCATTTACCTTGACGACAAGCAAGCCCTTTGGAATACCGAGATCACCGAAGCCCTAGAGCTACGCAGTCTGCTCACCGTTGGGCAGATTATTCTAGAATCTGCTCTGCAACGCCGAGAAAGCCGAGGGGCCCATTGCCGTGAAGACTTCCCCGATCGCAACGATGCCGACTTCCTGCAACACACCCTGGCCTACTACTCCCCCGCTGGCGTCGACATCTCCTATCGCCCTGTGGTGATCAACCGCTTTGAACCCCAGGAACGAAAGTATTAGCCATCAGCAAGGGCTACTCCAGCGACCTCCTGGTAGTTCCAGCATCCAGTACAATCAGGGCATTGGACTGGATAACCACAGTGGCAATTGATTTTTCTAACCCGTGGCTGATCGCCATGGCTCTCAACACGGTGCTGCTGGGCCTCGCCTGGCTAGCACCCAAAGCACTCCTCACCCCGGCGGGCCTGGTGCATGCTTGGGTTTTGGGCGTCTTAATTTGGGGTAGCTTGGGCTGGCAGGGCTATACCGTCGTCATGGTCTACTTCTTGGTGGGGTCGGCGGTGACCCGCATTGGGCTGGCCCAGAAAGAAGCAGCGGGAATTGCCGAGAAGCGATCAGGGGCACGGGGTCCAGAAAATGTCTGGGGTTCGGCCCTGATTGGTGCGCTCTGTGCCCTCGGTTTGCTGCTGCTCCCGGCGACAGACATCGAAGGGCGATCGCTCCTGCTCTTGGGCTATGTCGCCAGTTTTGCCACCAAGCTCTCCGACACCACGGCTAGTGAAGTGGGCAAGGCCTATGGAAAACGCACCTTTTTGATCACCACGCTGCAAGCCGTTCCTCGGGGCACGGAGGGCGCAGTCAGCTTGGAAGGCACCCTGGCGGGCGCAGTCGCGTCGGTGGCGATTGCCCTCGTCGGCTGGGGCGTCGGCATGATCGATCCCTTAGGCGTCGGTCTCTGTATTGTGGCGGCATTTGTTGCAACCACCGTGGAAAGTCTGATCGGTGCGACGCTGCAAGACCAGTGGGACTGGCTGACCAATGAACTGGTGAACGTGATCAACACCTTAGTCGGGGCGATCGCTGCCATGGGTCTAGCCCTATTAATCCGCCTTGTGGCAGGGGTCTAACGCAAAAAACGCCACCATGAGCATTCGCATTTACGGCAATCGTCAACTCAAAACCCTGCCAGGTCTAGCAACTCGCCCCACCCCGTCCCGCGTTCGGCAGGCCCTGTTCAACATTTGGCAGGGAAACATCACAGGCTGTCGCTGGCTGGATCTTTGTGCTGGTAGCGGAGCCATGGGAGCTGAGGCCCTATGTCGCGGTGCGGCAGAGGCGATCGCCATTGACCAATCCGCTCCGGCCTGCCGGATTGTGCAGCAGAACTGGCAGCAGGTGGTGCAGCCCCATCAGAAGATTCAGGTGCGGCGCGGTGGGGTGCTCCAGCAATTGGCAACCCTGTCCGGTAGCTTCGACCGCATTTACTTTGATCCGCCTTATCACGGCGAGTTGTATCAACCCGTACTAGAAGCGATCGCCCGCCGACAGTTACTGGCCCCAGGCGGTGAACTCGCCGCCGAGCATGATCCTCAGCAGCCACTCCCCGATCGCATCCCCAGCCAGACCTCAAGCGGACTCGTCGCCGTACGCCATAAGCAGTATGGCAACACCGCCCTCACGTTTTATGGCAACGCCTAAGCCCTGCTAACACAAAACCTCCCAAGATCCCAGAGAACTTGAGAGGTTTACTATCGATCGACAGCCTAGGATCTATGCGGATCCTGGCCGTCCTACCATCGTAGATTCAGACTATAGGTCGAATTCGTTGCCGCGGCGGTACTGGAAATAGGCTGCAACAAACAGGCCTAGCAGGGTCACCGGCACTAATCCCAACACAATTCCAGACAATAGAGGCTCTACCACAATTCAACTCCTTCGATCTCAACGGTTTTATTTAATCTTAGTGCTACCCGTGCCTTAGGGCAGAGTTTTTGCCCACAGTCTGCCTACAGAGCAACCATCCGCGTGGGTTGAGAACGGCTGTTTGTGGCAACGTTACTTGGGGCATCACAACATTTCTTACCATTCTTATCATACTGGGCAGGGGTACAAAGTTAAAGGAGCGATCGCCCCGTGGTCACATCAGTCCTAGCATCCCCGACGCGATCGCCCCCTCATGACCGAAAATGACCCTCTTCACCTCTGCTTAAGCTTTGCAAGATCGAATTAAGTTAATTAAACTTATGTATGCGACAAATACATGATCCGGGTTCACGCGTCGCCAGCAATGTTACAGCCAAGTTTTACGTTTCATAAACCGTTTTCATCACCCATGTTCAATAGCTGCGGCTACTTTGAGTTGTGACTAGAGATTTACTGAACGCGCCAGATCAAAAGCAGCCTTTACAAGAACGAGCCATGCTGCACATGGCTCTCGCCGCATTTTTTGTGTTACTTGCCCTGCTCATTGGCATTCTAGTAACCTATCAGATTTGGTATTCTGATCCCTACGTCCAGCAAGTTTTATCCCTAGACGGCGATCCGGTGCGCGGCCATGCTATTTTTCAGATGAACTGCTCAAGCTGCCACGGGCTCTACGCCAATGGGCTTGTAGGCCCCAGCCTCCAAAATGTGGCCAATCACAAATCACGGGTGAGCCTCATCCATCAGGTAACCAGTGGGCAAACGCCGCCCATGCCTCAGTTCCAGCCTAGCCCTCAAGAAATGGCAGATTTGTTGAAGTACCTCGAAAGCCTCTAGTACAACCATCTCTATCTGCACGCTGTACTGCGTTGACTAAAACCCTTAACAATCGGTGGAATCAGCGGCGATCGCTGTGGTGGGCCGCTCTCTTGGCTGGGGCGATCGTTCTTTTGTGCGTGGGCGCGATCCTCAGACTGGAAGCACAGCCCAGTCCAGAGTTGGCCCAGCGGCTGACCATGAGTTTTCCCAACGAGCCCAAAACCTTCAATGTTGCCCTGAATGAAGAATCCCCCAATATCTTTGACGGCGTTACCTATGCGAGCTTGCTGCGCCAGAATGGCTTAACGGGGGAACTCCTGCCCAACTTGGCGGAATCGTGGCAGGTGAGTGAGGATGGCCAGCGGATTGTTTTCACCCTACGTCCCGCCATGCAGTGGTCGGATGGACAGCCGTTGACCATCGATGACGTGGTGTTTACCTTCAACGATGTCTGCTTCAACCCAGCAGTGCCCACGCTGCTGCGGGATAGTCTGCGCATTGGCGAATCCGGCGCATTGCCGACTGTCCAAAAGGTGGGCGATCGCCAAGTTGAAGTCATATCTCCCGAACCCTTTGCACCACTATTGCGCAATATGGGCGGGGTTCCCATCATGCCCCGCCATGCCTTGGCAGCGTCGCTAGAAGCGATCGATGGTCAGCCGCTACCCTTGCTATCGCTGTGGGGTACCGATACACCAGCGGAGCAAATTGTCAGCAGTGGCCCCTTTCGCATGGTTCAGTACATCCCAGGTCAGCGGTTGGTGTTCGAACAAAATCCTGGCTATTGGGCCTGGAACGATGCCACCACCAGTCCACAACCGGTGCAGGAGATGGTGTGGCAAATTGTTGATTCTCCTGATACGGCCCTGATGCAGTTTCGGTCAGGGGGGCTGGATGCTGTGGGAGCATCCGCCTCAAATTTTGGCTTGCTAAAGCGGGAAGAATCTCGGGGGCAGTTCACCATCTATAACGGTGGCCCAGCCCTCTCCACCAGCTACCTGATGTTCAACCTGAATCGCGGTCAGCGGCCTGCCGGCCAGCCGTTGGTGGATCCAGTCAAGTCGGCTTGGTTTAACCAAAAAGAATTCCGGCAAGCGATCGCCCATGGCATTGACCGCCAAACCTTGATTAACAACATCTTTCAAGGGTTGGGCACCGTTCAACATGCTTCCATCGCCCTGCAAAGTCCGTTTTACCTATCCCCAGACGATGGGCTGCCCACCTACGACTATGATCCCAGTCAGGGTAGAGCTTTACTGGAATCCGTCGGGTTTACCTACGATGCGGCTGGTCAGCTCTTGGATGCTGACGGCAACCGCGTTGAGTTCACCCTGATGCATGTGGCCGGATCGGGTACCACCGATGCGATCGCCACCCAGATTCAGCGTGATCTAGGGCGATTGGGTATCCGGGTTACGCTGCAAGCCCTGTCCTTCAATGCCATCGTCGATCGGATTACCCTCAGCCTGGATTGGGAAGCGCAAATTTTAGGCACCACCAACAGCCTAGAGCCCCACTTCGGCATCAGTGCATGGTCGCCCGATGGTCGCCTTCATGACTTCAATCTCCGCCCAGATGCCGATGACATCATCGGTCGGGAAGTGGCAGACTGGGAGGCAGAAATCGGCCGCCTCTATGTGCAAGCATCCCAAGCTACCGATTTTGAAACGCGCTACCAACTCTATGCTGAGGCCCAGAAGCTAGCCCAGGAGTACATACCGATCATTCACTTGGTCAATCCCCTATCTTTGGTCGCCGTGCGCGATCGCATTCAGGGAGTCCAGTTCTCCGCCATCGGTCAACTACTGTGGAATGTCCATGAACTCAGGATGCTGGAGCGATCGCCCGAACCCGAAGTAGCGAACTGATGCCCTTGGTGAAGAAGTTCTAGTGCAATCATCCTGAACAGGGTAGGATGATGTGAATATTTGTGTCGTGATAGGTTCTCAAGGATCCCCCAATGACGCTGACGAAAGATGCGGACTTGCAGCAAGGAAAATACGTGATTCGTCATGTCCTCGAAGAGGGCGATCGCAGCATCACGTATTTAGCGACCCACAGCGTTTTACAAGAAACCGTTCGTCTGCGCACCCTCACTCCACTCCCTGATGCACCCTCATCTCCCGAGGTTATGCACCGGCGCTTTTTAGACCTAGGGCGGAGACTCTACGGCTGCCATCATCCCCACCTTGTCCGGGTGATCGACTCCTTTATTGAGCAAGACCAGCCCTTCCTCGTGCTCGAACATCCCGAAGGACAAACTTTGGCAGAGGCGATCGCCCACCAGCCCCTCTCCCAAGCTGACGCCTTGCGCTACGTTCACCAAATTGGCTCCGCCCTTGCATCCCTGCATCGCCATGGCTTGCCTCACGGAGCTGTTTCCCCCCAAACTATTGTGCTGCGACCCACCACACCTCCCACAGCTCTACTAGGCAGCATCAGCCTTGGCAGCATTCAAAACGAGGAAGGCACCGCACGCTACCCATCCCCCGCCCAAGATCTCCAGGATCTAGCCCGCGTTCTCTACGCTGCCCTGACAGGACAACCGCGATCGCTAGATTCCTTGGATATGGTGCCCCTGCTCCACAACCTTCATCAGCATCAGCCCCATCTCAATTCGGCGGTCGAGCAGGCACTACTGAAGGCCCTCAAGCCAGACGAGCACAGCGACTTTTCCGGAATTGAACATTGGCTCACCCTCCTCCCCCAAGTGGTGGCCGCCCCCCAAGCGACCGCAAGCTCCGAGGTTGCAAACCCTGCAGCAGCGACAGACACAGCAGTCAATGCTCCTCCGCCAGCCCATACCCTCTCCACCGCCCCCACCCAAGTGGTAGCTCCAGCCGCTTCCTCACCTGAACCACCTCACCCAGAGGCTGATTTGACCGAACCAACCCAAGTCGTCGCGCCAGCAATATCCCAAACGACAGCAACGAACCCAACCTCTCAACCAACCTCTGCTAAATCCAAAGGGCGATCGCCCCATCCGTACAACATTCGCTGGTTTCCAATCACCGTCGGCCTCACCTCAGTTCTGGCAGCCTTAGGCGGTCTCGGGTTTGGGTTCTCCCTGAGGTTAGAAGAGCCCAATAACCCTCGCCGTAACGGTTTTTTGCTCGACCGAGAACAGGCCTTTCCACCATCAGACGAATGGCCAGGTGAGGGCATCACCGAGGCCTCTTCCTCTGATTATTTGTTTGAATCACCCACTTGGGCATCTCCAAACCAGGAACAAGATGTAGGCGAGTACTCATCTCCCAGCCCTGTGCGGGAATATATCGGTCCTGGCGATGTCGAACCCATCTATCCCACAGAGCCCATCTACCCTGCGGAGCCAAGTTACAACGAAGTACCTGAGTATGCTGAGGATAGTCCACCATCAGAGCGCCCCAAACCCAATGCTGAAGCAGTCGAGGCTCCCGTCTATTCAGATAGTCCAGAGTCAGGATTTTCGCCTGATCCAGGGCCTCCACCAGAGGTTAAACTCGATGACCTACCCAGCTATGATCCCGTCGCGGTACCGGATCCTGGATTGAGCCTGCCCTCTCCTGCAGAACCATCGGGTGTTGTACCCGGCCCCGATCCAGCCCCACTCTAGACTCCAGTGCTGCCTGAACAAGAGGCATGACGGAGCCCGTCCTTCGTCGCTAGACTAGCGTTACAGACGGCAATACATTTGCACTCATAACACGCCCCTGATCCTCGTCGCCATCCCTGGGCGTGAACGTTGTCATGGCTCAAAATCAGCTCTACATATAGGGTTTCGGCTCATTACAAAGCCTAGATATAGCCCAAGGAATCCGTTAACCTGAAGAGTATTCGGTGATCTTTTTTTTGAACAACTATGTCCTTTGTTGGCCTACATATTCACAGTGACTACAGCTTGCTCGATGGGGCTAGCCAACTGCCTCAACTGATTGATCGGGCTCTGGAGCTGGACATGCCAGCGATCGCTCTCACGGATCACGGCGTCATGTATGGGGCGATCGAGCTGTTGAAGGTCTGCAAAGGCAGGGGCATTAAGCCGATCATTGGCAATGAGATGTATGTGATCAACGGCGACATTACCAAACAGGAACGCCGTCCCAAGTATCACCAAGTAGTGCTGGCGAAAAATACCCAGGGCTACAAAAACCTGGTGAAACTCACCACGCTCTCCCATCTGGATGGCTATCAAGGCAAGGGGATCTTTGCCCGCCCCTGCATCAACAAAGATCTGCTGGAAAAACATCGAGAAGGGCTGATTGTCACCAGCGCCTGCCTAGGCGGTGAGGTACCCCAAGCAATTTTGCAAGGCAAGCCCGAGATTGCCCGCCGGGTAGCTCGCTGGTATAAAGATCTGTTTGGAGACGACTATTATCTAGAGCTGCAGGATCACGGTTCCCAGGAAGACCGGATCGTCAATGTGGAAATTGTCCGCATTGCCCGCGAGCTGGATATTCAACTGATTGCCACCAACGACTCCCACTACATCTCCTGTTTCGACGTAGAGGCCCATGATGCACTGCTCTGCATTCAAACCGGCAAGCTGATTACCGAAGACAAACGCCTGCGCTACAGCGGTACGGAATACCTGAAATCTGCCGATGAAATGCGTCGCCTGTTTCGCGATCATCTCACCGATGAGGTGATTGAGGAAGCGATCGCCAATACCGTCACGGTGGCCGACAAGGTTAGCGAATATACCGGACTCTTAGGCGAACCCCGCATCCCCAACTATGTCGTTCCCGACCATCACACGGCGGATACCTACCTAGAAGAGGTGACCTGGGACGGGCTGCTGGGGCGGCTGAACGTCCATCAGCGGACTGACGTACCGGAAGAGTATCGCGATCGCCTAGAGTATGAACTGCAAATGATGCAGCAGATGGGCTTTTCCACCTACTTCCTGGTGGTATGGGACTATATTAAATTCGCCCGCGATCGCAACATTCCCGTGGGCCCTGGCCGAGGATCGGCAGCAGGCTCCCTGGTGGCCTATGCCTTGGGCATCACCAACATTGATCCAGTCCACCATGGACTGCTATTTGAGCGCTTCCTGAATCCTGAACGGAAGTCCATGCCAGATATTGATACCGACTTCTGCATCGATCGCCGGGATGAGGTGATTCAATATGTGACCGAGAAATATGGCAGCGATCGCGTGGCCCAAATTATTACCTTCAACCGCATGACCTCCAAAGCGGTGCTCAAGGACGTGGCGCGGGTGCTGGATATTCCCTACGGGGAGAGCGATCGCATGGCCAAGCTGATTCCTGTCTCTCGGGGCAAGCCGGCCAAGCTCAAGGCGATGATTTCGGAGGAAACGCCGGCAGCGGAGTTCAAGGAAAAATACGATAGCGATGCCAAGGTCAAACGCTGGGTAGACATGGCCATGCGCATTGAAGGGATGAACAAGACCTTTGGCGTCCATGCGGCGGGGGTGGTGATCTCCTCCGAGCCTCTGGATGAAGTGGTGCCGCTGCAGCGCAATAATGACGGCGCGGTGATCACCCAGTACTACATGGAAGACATCGAGGCCATGGGGCTGCTGAAAATGGACTTTTTGGGGCTGAAAAACCTCACCATGATCCAAAAAACCGTGGACTTGGTGCAGCATACCCAGAATAAGAGCATTGATCTCGACCATTTGCCCCTTGATGATCCCAAAACCTATCAACTGCTGGCCCAGGGAGAACTAGGCGGCATCTTCCAGCTAGAATCCTCGGGAATGCGGCAGATTGTCCGCGATCTCAAGCCTTCGGGGTTGGAAGATATCTCCTCAGTACTCGCTCTCTACCGACCGGGGCCGTTAGATGCCGGTCTGATTCCCAAGTTCATCAACCGGAAGCACGGGCGAGAGGTGATCGACTATGCCCATGAAATTCTCCGCCCTATTTTGAAAGAAACCTACGGCATCATGGTCTACCAGGAGCAGATCATGAAAATTGCCCAGGATATGGGCGGCTATTCCCTCGGGCAAGCCGACCTGCTGCGGCGGGCTATGGGTAAGAAAAAAATGTCGGAAATGCAGAAGCACCAAGCCACGTTTGTGGAAGGTGCGGAAGGCAATAAGGTAGATAAAAAAGTAGCGGAAGCTCTGTGGGATCAGATGGTGCAGTTTGCTGAATACTGCTTTAATAAATCCCACTCCACAGCCTATGGCTATGTCACCTACCAAACCGCCTACCTCAAAGCCAACTATCCGGTTGAATACATGGCGGCGCTGCTGACGGCCAACAGCGGCGATCAGGAAAAGGTGCATGGCTACATCAGCACCTGCCACAAGATGGGCATCCAGGTGGATCCCCCCAACATCAATCGTTCGGGGCTGGACTTTACGCCCTTGCAAGATCGGATTTTATTTGGGCTATCGGCGGTTCGCCATGCTGGACAGGGAGCGATCGAAAGTCTGCTAGAACAACGAGACCAGGGCGGCGAGTTTAAGTCCCTGGCAGATCTCTGCGATCGCATTGACCTACGAGCCGTCAACCGTCGAGCCATTGAGGCGTTGATTCAATCTGGAGCACTGGACTGCCTCAAGCCCAACCGTCGTCAACTGATGGACGATTTAGACCTCATCTTAGACTGGGCTCAGGCGCGGGCGAAGGATCGAGCCATTGGGCAAGGTAATTTATTTGATATGTTTGCAGAAACAGCCGACAATCCAGCGATCGACACCTTCGAATCGGCTCCTACTGCGCCCCCAGTAGACGACTATCCCCAGCAGGAAAAGCTAAAGCTAGAAAAGGAACTCATCGGCTTCTATATTTCCGACCATCCCTTGAAAGACATCCAGCAGTCGGCCAAGGTTTTAGCCCCCATCAACCTCAATCAACTGGCAGAGCGCGCATCGGCGGAAAAAGATAACGAAACCATCAGCGCCATTGTCATGCTGGTCAGCGTCAAGCCGGTGATTACCAAGAAGGGCGATCGCATGGCGATTATCCAACTGGAAGATCTTTCTGGACAGGTAGAAGGAGTCGTCTTTCCCAAATCCTTTGAGCGCATCGGTCATTTAATCGAACCTGATGCTCGCCTGATGGTGTGGGGCAAGGCCGATCGGCGCGATGACCGCCGCATTCAGCTCATCGTTGAAGACGCCGAGCCCATTGAAGCGGTACAGTTGGTGATGATCGACCTGCCGCTGGAGACCGCCAACGATATTACCCAGCGCAACCGCCTGAGGGAAATCCTCAAGCAGCAACGGGGCGCGGAAGACGATGGGGCGCGGGTATCCGTCATCGCCAGTGTGGGCGCAAACGGACAGCGGCAACTCGTGCGTTTTGGAGCCCAGTTCCGAGTCCATGATTCTCATCAGGCGGTGGCAGTCCTTACCCAAGCTGGTTTCCAAGCCCGCACCTCATCTTTGTTACCCGCAGGTCGCGCTTAGGATGGACGCTGCACCATC
>DATNRH010001119.1 GCA_036703605.1 Candidatus Obscuribacterales bacterium
ATCCCCATGCTCTAGCAACAATAGCAGGATTTTATAGCTTTGCTTTACCGAGCCTCAACGACCTACTCATCATCAGCCTGCCGGGCGATCTAGCTGCAAACGAGAGGCGTCAACGAGCTCCTATCTCCCTGACAATTTTCCCCCGCCTAGGCTTTATACTCACAACGTCCCCTACATGTAACAGCCTCCTTTGTCCCCCTCGCCCCTTTCAGCCCGCGACCCCCAGGTCATCCGGCAACTAATGCCTATTTGGGAACTGCTTTACCGCTACTACTTCCGCGTCCAAACCAGTGGCTGGGAGTACATCCCTTCCCAAGGACAACTACTCTTTGTGGGCTCCCACAACGGTGGATTGGCCTGCCCAGACCTCCCTATGTTTCTCTACGACTGGTTCCAACGCTTCGGCTACGATCGCCAAGTCTACGGCCTCACCCATGCCAAAATCTGGCAAGCCTTTCCTGGCATGGCCGACCTCGCCGCCAAAGTCGGAGCCATCCCTTTCCATCCGCGCAACGCCCTTGCTGCCCTCAATCAAGGGCATAGCCTCTTGGTTTATCCTGGCGGCGGCGAAGATACCTTCCGTCCCCATCATTTGCGCGATCGCATCTACCTTCACAACCGCACCGGCTTTATTCGCCTTGCCCTTTGGTACAATCTCCCCATCATTCCAACGGTCTCTTGGGGAGCCCATGACACCCTAATTGTCCTCGAAGACTGCTACGCCCAAGCCAAGCAACTCCATGACCATGGCATGCCTTGGCTGCTGGGTATTGATCCTGAAGTCTTCCCCATTTACCTCGGTTGGCCTTGGGGGCTTGCGATCGGCCCCTTACCCAACATCCCCTTCCCAATCCAAATTCACACAAGGGTTGGGGCCCCTATCCTATTCGAGCGCCAGGGCTACGAAGCCAGTCGTGACAAAGCCTATGTTCAAGCCTGCTACCATCAAGTCATCGAAGCCATGCAAGGGGAACTGGATCGCCTTGCAGCAAGCCTAGTCTAATCATCTGAAAATTCCCTTAACCAAATTTGATGTAAGTTGAGCGTACCTTGATGTGACCCAAATCTTCTGCGATATTGATGATGCCTATCGTGAGTTGGAGTGGTTCTGTGATCGAGATATTGCTCGCTTACCGTGGGATGCCCCGATGAAAGGCTATTAGTGGCTTGTCTAAGTTTGAGGGCATAAAATAAATTGGCAAAAGTTGAGTTGAGGGGGCGATCGTCCACGAAACTATTCCTTACAGTTTGTTGCTCTTTTTTCAGCAAGCCCTA
>DATNRH010001120.1 GCA_036703605.1 Candidatus Obscuribacterales bacterium
GTATCCACGGTAAAGAGATCATCTTGACGAACCACCAAAATACGGCGGATGGCTTCCACACCTTGGCGAATCCCGCGAATTTCACCGCCGTCCTTACACTGGATTTCCGTTCGAGCAACGACAGCACCAGGAGCAATTTGATCACCATCTTGCACCAAAATGCGAGTCTGGGTATTGCCTTGGGTCTGATCTGCGACGATGTCTCGACGGATCACCAAGGATTCCAAAATGACTAACTGCAGGCGCATGGTGTCTGGATCGGTTTCATCCGGCACCAATTCAATATCTGCAGCAAGCTGGGAGGCGTCTTGGTCGATTTCTAGCACTAACTGCGTGCGCAGCAATTCTACTCCTTCAACAGACTTGACGCGATCGCCATCTTTGTAAGGAATGCGCTGAATAGCTCGCAGGCGAATAGACTGTCCAGAGTCTTCATTAATCGACTCTTGGCTGGGAACCGACGGCTCATCCGGCACCGTAAATTCTGTCACAGGACGCAGCAGGAGAGCAGCTCCTTCCGGAGTTTCTACATACTCGATGTAGCGCAACTCATCCACCGACAGCCCCGGCACAATTTCTTGCCCTGGCTGAGCTAGAGAACCATCTTTGGTCATCACCTCTTCGGGGTTGTCGGCTAGGTGCAAGTCCCCCGGCTTGATGACAATTTCCCGCAGAATATCATTCTTCTGAGTGACTTCCACCACCCCATTGCTTTGACAGAAGATGTCTTTCACCACCTCTGTACCGGCTTCAACGTATTGCCCGTCTTCCACCAACAGCAGGGAGATGTCTTTATTCACCTCATGGGCTTCTTCAGGAATCCAAAGCAGCACACCACCTTTGATGATCTCGTAGCCCTGCTTCGCTTTGCCTTTCTTCGCTGCGACTTCCACACCGGCGTATTTGATAATCCCACCCGTCTGGGTACGGTAGCGAGTATCCACCAGCTCCGCCACCACTTGACCATTGGTGACCTTGGTTCCCGGTGTAGCAATTAGGGAGAAACGCTGGTTGCTGTTTGTCTCAATAACGTAATGTTCACGTCCTTGGAAACTCTCCACAGTGACACTAGCTTGATCCAGCAAGACCGATGAGGTAATAATTTCAACCTCCCGACTGTTCTTGCCGCTGGAGTCTTGGGGTAAGCGAACAATCCCGCCTTGCTCGGTCACCAATTTGGTTTCTGCAAGAATATCGCTGCGGCTAATGCGATCGCCATTTTTCACCACAGGCTCTGCACCAGGGGGCAAGTTATAGACCTCCCCAGCCAGCACCCAGATCAAGCCACCCCGCTGGGCAATGCGCGTTGTGTTGCCCTGCCGGTCTTTCTTTTCTTCCGGAATCAAATCCGCAAAGCGAACTTCACCCGCTAGATCCGAGGCAACATCCTTAGTTGCTTTCTCCGTAATCTGGCGCGTGCGGCCAGTGGCCGACATTTCCGAAATAATCTGCCCTTCCTTCACCGGATCGCCATCATCTTTAAAGAGAATGGAACCTGCCGCCACCGCTAGCTTCTTCTTGCGATCGCCCTGTTCAACCACCACGTCCATGTTGCTTTCCACAATCATGGCGTCATCACCGTGACGGGTGCGGAAGGAGCGAACCCGGAATTTCTTGCTCTTGTCGATACGTAACACACCATTGAAAGGTGCCCGCACTTGCTGAGCCACTTCCCCGGTGAACACACCACCGGTGTGGAAGGTACGCATGGTGAGCTGGGTACCAGGTTCACCAATAGACTGAGCCGCGATAATCCCAACGGCCTCGCCTAGATCCACCATTTCCGCATGAGCCAAGCTCCAGCCATAGCAATGCTGGCAGACGGAACGCGTTGCTTCACAGGTGAGGGGCGATCGCACCACCACCTGCTCAATCTTGGCCTCACCAATCAACTCGGCAATCTCATCAGAAACGGCTTGGTTGCGAGCCAAAATCAGTTCACCGGTTTCAGGATGCAGCACATCCTCCGCCATCACCCGACCCAGCAGTCGATCCTTCAGGGGAATCAACACCCGTTCCCCGTCGGTCATACTGCGAGCTGGAATACCGCGCTGGGTACCGCAGTCCAGTTCCCGAATGATCACATCCTGAGACACGTCTACCAATCGACGGGTGAGGTAACCCGAGTCAGCGGTTCGCAGGGCGGTATCGACCAACCCCTTACGGGCACCGTAGGACGAAATGATATATTCCGTTACCGTCAGCCCTTCCCGGAAGTTGGTCTTAATCGGCAAGTCAATAATCTGCCCTTGCGGATCCGCCATCAGACCACGCATCCCCACTAACTGACGAACCTGAGAGATATTCCCTCGGGCGCCGGAGAACGCCATCATATAGACCGAGTTGAGAGGATTTCGAGAGCGGAAGTGGCGCACCACCTCGTCCTTCAATTCCTCACTGGTGCTGTTCCAAGTGTCAATCACCTTTTGGAATCGCTCAACTTCCGTAATCTCACCACGGGTGTATCGAGACTCAGTGGTGCGAATTTCTTCCTCCGCAGCCTCCAGCAGTTGGCGCTTGCTAGGTGGCACTTCTAAATCGTCAACGCTGATCGACACCCCAGCTCGGGTCGCATACTTAAACCCAAGATCCTTCAATTCATCAGCCATTTGGGCCGTGCGAGCCGTACCGTAGTGGGTGAAGGCCCAAGACACAATATTCCGCAACTGCTTCTTATCGATCACGCGGTTATAAAAAACCGGCTTTTGCTCTAACTGCTGAGTTGGTTGTTGATCCGCCATGGTTCTCCCTTGCCCCTCAAAACAATGCATCTGATGCGATCGCCCCTAAGTGGTGGGCGATCGCTCCGTCGCCAAACCCTGTACGACAGCCCCTAGGTCATCAAAACGTCGTGAATCGTCTTGTTGTAAATGATTCGCCCCGGCGTCGTTCGAACATACTGAGAAATAACATTGCCCTCTGCATCCTCACGCACCCGTCGGAATTTGTACACCCGAGTGGTAATTCCTTCGTCGGTGCGAGACTCCTCAAGAGGCTCTCCTTCCTTTTCACCGCTATCAACCGGCCCATCAAACCGTACCCACACATGGGCATGGAGAGACACCTGCTTTTGCTCATAGGCAATCACCACGTCCTCCATACTAGAGAAGTACCGCCCACTGCCCAGTTGCTGCTTGGGATTGTCCACGGTGAGATAGTAGCAGCCCAACACCATATCTTGGCTAGGGGTCACAATCGGACGCCCCGTTGCTGGCGACAGAATATTGTTAGAAGCCAGCATCAGTAAACGAGCCTCCGCCTGAGCTTCCAGGGAGAGCGGCACATGCACCGCCATTTGGTCTCCGTCAAAGTCAGCGTTGAAGGCCGGACAAACCAGGGGATGAATCTGAATCGCTCGTCCTTCCACCAAAATTGGCTCGAAGGCCTGAATCCCCAAACGGTGAAGCGTCGGTGCCCGGTTCAGCATCACCGGGTGCCCTTCAATCACCTCTTCCAGTACATCCCAAATGCTGGGATCATTGCGCTGGATCAGCTTCTTGGCCGCCTTAATATTGTTGACTAGACCTTGGCGAATCAAGCGGTGAATCACGAAGGGCTGGAATAGCTCAATAGCCATTTCCTTGGGCAGCCCACACTGGTGCATCTTCAGGTTGGGGCCCACCACAATCACCGAACGGCCGGAGTAGTCTACCCGTTTCCCTAGCAAGTTTTGCCGGAATCGCCCTTGCTTCCCTTCAATAATGTCAGACAAGGACTTCAACGGACGATTGTTAGCACCAACAACAGTACGTCCCCGTCGACCATTGTCAATCAACGCATCCACAGCTTCCTGAAGCATGCGCTTTTCGTTGCGCACAATGATTTCCGGTGCCAGAATTTCCTGGAGACGGGCTAGGCGATTATTTCGGTTAATCACCCGACGATAGAGATCGTTCAAATCCGAGGTTGCAAAGCGTCCCCCGTCGAGCTGCACCATGGGACGGAGATCGGGCGGAATTACCGGAATCACATTCAGCACCATGTGCTCTGGTCGGGAACCGGTAGCCACAAAGTTGTCAATCACCCGCAGGCGCTTAATCAACTTGGCGCGTTTTTGTCCCTTAGCACCGGCAATTTCTTCTCGCAGTTGCTCTGCCTCAGCTTCTAGGTTCAGATCTTCTAGGAGCCGCTGGAGCGCTTCAGCGCCAATCCCCACTTCTACACCCGACAGATCAGAATCTTCGCTGTACAGTTGATCTTCAATTTCGATCCATTGATCTTCCGTCAGCAACTGTTTGTAGGCAAGATTATCGGCATTGCCTGGGCTCAACACCACATAAGCATTGAAGTAGACAATTTGTTCCACATCCCGCAAAGGCATATCCAACAGGATCGCCATGTAGCTAGGAATCCCCTTGAGATACCAAACGTGGGCAACAGGGGCAGCCAATTTGATGTAGCCCATGCGATGGCGGCGCACCCGTGACTCTGTCACCTCTACACCACAGCGCTCACAGACAATTCCTCTGTGGCGCACCCGCTTGTATTTACCACAGTGGCATTCCCAATCCTTAGCGGGGCCAAAAATCCGCTCACAGAACAAGCCATCCATTTCAGGCTTGAGCGTTCGGTAATTGATGGTTTCGGGCTTGGTCACCTCACCCACGACCATGCCGTTGGGCAGGGTGCGCTCACCCCACTGCCGGATTCGATCGGGCGATGCCAGCCCAATTTTGACGTAGTCGAACCGTTGCTCTATTTTGGGCATCCGTGATCACTTCCTTTAATAGTGCTGACAGAGGAACTGGGACAGAGATAATCGTGGAGATAGGCGATCGCTGCAAGCTGGGCCATGGCGTTACCCCAAGGGAATACCGTAGCCGGGCGATCGCCCCTCTCCTAGAGTTGTTCTCCAACTTCTTCAGTGTCTTCCTCACGGGACACTGATTCATAGGTGGGACGAGATGGAGCCCGACGACTACTAACGTCTGCCATGAGATCCACTTCCACATCGCGACTGCTGCCGTCTTCATTGGTTTCAAGCTTGTGAGCAGCAATATCTAAACAGAGGGACTGCAGCTCTCGCATCAAAACCTTAAAGGACTCAGGGGTCCCTGGGCGAGGAATAGCCTTACCTTTAACAATGGCATTGAGGGCTTCGTTGCGTCCCTGCATATCATCCGACTTCACAGTCAGCAGTTCTTGCAGGGTATAGGATGCACCAAAGGCTTCCAGCGCCCAAACTTCCATTTCTCCGAATCGCTGACCACCCTGCTGAGCCTTACCACCCAAAGGCTGCTGAGTCACCAAGGAGTATGGCCCTGTTGAACGAGCGTGGATCTTATCGTCCACTAAGTGAACCAGCTTCAGCATGTAAGCCGTACCCACCGTTACCGGACGATCAAACGGCTCACCCGTTCGCCCGTCGTAGACTTGGATCTTGCCAGGATTCTCGGGATCAAAGATCCAGTCTTTACCGGTTTCCTCACGAGCCTCTAGCAGTTTGCCATGGGTAATGCTGCGGGACGCTTCCTGCCCATACATTTCGTCAAACGGTGTCACCTTAAAGCGAGTGTTGAGGTTGTGACCAGCCCACCCCAATAGGCACTCAAAGACCTGACCCACGTTCATCCGTGATGGCACACCTAGGGGATTAAGAGCAATGTCAATGGGGGTGCCGTCAGGCAGATAGGGCATATCCTCAATCGGCAAGATTCGGGAAATAATCCCTTTATTACCGTGGCGTCCAGCCATCTTGTCGCCCACCTGAATTTTCCGCTTCTGGGCCACATAAACTCGAACCACCATGTTGGCTCCCGGAGGCAGCTCATCCCCTTGCTCTCGGGTGAAGACGCGGACATCCACAACCCGACCTTTCTCACCGTTGGGCACTCGGAGGGAATTATCTCGCACATCTCGGGCTTTTTCCCCGAAAATAGCGCGCAGCAGTTTTTCTTCTGGTGGCTGGTCGGACTCGCCCTTAGGCGTCACCTTACCCACCAAGATGTCGCTAGCTTCTACCCAAGCCCCAATCCGAATAATCCCCGTTTCATCTAACTGCCGCAGGGCATCTTCCCCAACGTTAGGAATTTCCCGGGTAATTTCTTCAGGGCCAAGCTTGGTCTGGCGTGCCTCAATTTCATACTTTTCAATATGAATCGAGGTGTAAACATCTTCATACACCAAGCGCTCACTAATGAGAATCGCATCCTCATAGTTGTATCCCTCCCACGGCATATAGGAGATGATGACGTTTTGACCTAGAGCAATCTCACCCCCTTCCGTGGCAGAACCATCCGCCAAAACCTGGCCGAGCACCACGCGATCGCCTTCAAAGACAATAGGGCGTTGGTTCAAGCAAGTATCTTGGTTGGAGCGTTGGTACTTCTGAACAATATGTTCAATCTCCTGCCCCTGATCATCCCGCACCACAATCCGGGTAGCGTCTACATAGGTCACTTCCCCATCTACTCGCGAGAGAATCACCATCCCCGAGTCACGGGCAGCCTGCGCCTCCAACCCCGTGCCCACAAGCGGGCGCTCTGGGCGTAGCAAGGGGACGGCCTGCCGCTGCATGTTCGAGCCCATCAAGGCTCGGTTCGCATCATCGTGCTCTAGGAAGGGAATCAGGGATGTAGCAACAGAAATAATCTGTACCGGAGAGATGGCTACATAGTCCACCTCGGTGGGGGTGGTGGTGGTAAACTCCTGCCGGTAGCGCACGGGCACGGTTTCACCCAAAATGTAGCCTTCTTCATCTAGGGGAATATCCCCCGGTGCCACCCGCAGATCATCTTCTTCATCCGCCGTCATATAGAGCGGCGCTTGCTCTTTCAGGACTCGGCCATTTTCCACCGGGTATGACGGCGTTTCAATGAACCCATAGGCATTGACGCGCGCGTGGGTGGCCAAGGAACCAATCAGCCCGGCGTTGGGGCCTTCTGGCGTCTCAATCGGACAAATACGTCCGTAGTGGGAGGGGTGAATATCCCGCACGGCAAAGCCTGCCCGCTCACGGGTCAGACCACCTGGGCCCAAGGCGCTGAGACGGCGTTTGTGAGTCAACTCTGCCAGAGGATTGGTTTGATCCATAAACTGAGAGAGCTGGGAGGAGCCGAAGAACTCCTTAATGGCGGCCACCAAAGGCTTAGGGTTCACCAAAGAAGCTGGCGTCAGCGATTCGGCATCCGACACGGTCATCCGTTCCCGAATGATCCGCTCTAGGCGATTGAGACCAACCCGCACTTGGTTTTGCAGCAGCTCACCCACCGATCGCACCCGACGGTTGCCTAAGTGGTCGATGTCGTCAATGGTGCCGATATCAAACTCTAGGTTGATCAAGTAGTCGATCGCCGCCAGGATATCTTGAGGCGTCAGCACCCGCATGGTGTCAGGAATACTCAGGCGCAGCTTGCGATTGAGCTTGTAGCGACCCACCCGTCCCAGGTCGTAGCGCTTGGGATCGAAGAAGCGAGATTCCAGAAGTTGTTGACCACCGGAAACCGTCGGCGGCTCACCCGGACGCAATTTGCGATACAGCTCCATGAGAGCTTCGTCTTCGCTAAACTGCCCTTCTTTATCGATGGTTTTTTGGAAATACTCAGGATGGCGCAGGGCATCAAAGATTTCGCTATCGTTCAAGCCTAGGGCCTTGAGCAAGACCTGGGCCGATAGCTTACGGGTCTTATCAATCCGCACCCAGACCAGATCATTTTTGTCGGTCTCAAACTTCAGCCATGCGCCTCGGTTGGGGATCAGACTTGCATTGTAGGTACGCCGACCATTTTTGTCCGTTTCCGCTTTGTAGTAGACCCCAGGGCTACGCACAATTTGGTTAACAATGACCCGCTCTGCTCCATTAATAATGAAGGTACCGCGATCGGTCATCAGCGGTAGATCACCAATGAAGACCTCCTGCTCCTTAATCTCGCCCGTCTCTTTGTTAATCAGCCGAGTGGGAACATACATCTGAACGGCGTAGGTACTATCCCGCCGCTTAGCTTCATCGACATCATACTTTGGGCGCTTGAGTTTATAGTTTTGACCAAGAAAATGAAGTTCTAGCTTCCCGGTATAGTCTGTAATCGGGGAGTAACTATTGAGTTCTTCGATCAATCCTTCTTCAAGAAACCAACGGAAACTAGCCCGCTGAATCTCAACTAGGTCTGGTAGAGTGAAGGCGGGTGAAGTCTGGGTTAAATTAGTCATGCGTCTCCTCAAGCAAGTCACGCCCTATGGGTGGTCAAGATTACTCTTGGTGTGTGAGTGTCGTCAACACAAAAATTCAGACCCTACAATCCTGTAGAGACTGATCTCGTCAAACTCACGGATGATGCGATCGCCAAGCAAATCGGGTCAACTATAAATAGCAACTTCCATGGAGTAAAAGTAATAGTCGGGTCAGTAATAAGCAAGGGCACGTCGGTAGGCGTTAGATCGGACAGGCTTCCCAACCATAGATTAACGAAGAAACTTAGGAATTGGGGCATCCCATGGATTGGCATCTAGTTCCTTAACAGCAACAATGATGGCGTCATCAGGGTGAGTACTGATCTTAGAAAGACAAGTCCTGCACTAACTCATCCAACCTGATCAGTCAATACTAACTAGTTTTACTATTATGCCCCAATAACTTGACTCTAACCGATAAATATGCGCCGAATTTTAATAGCAGTCAGCGACGATAGATATCGTAGATGGCTAGCCTTCGACGCTGGCATAGACGTCAGGAACAGTTATACCAAAAAGGTTACAGGCGTTTTGAGTCGTCTGGGTTGCGATCGCCTCCAGAGAGACGCCTCGCAACTCGGCTAGTTTTTCAGCGACAAATCGTACATGAGACGGTTGGTTACGCCGCTCCTTGCGTTTGGGTACGGGCGATAGAAAAGGACAATCTGTTTCGATCAACAGGCGATCGCTGGGTACATGCTGGGCCGAAGCTTGAACCTGGTGGGCGTTTTTAAACGTCACAATGCCGCTAAAGCTGACATAAAACCCTAGATCAAGAAACCCTTGCGTTTCTTCGGGAGTGCCGCTCCAGCAATGCATCACCCCCGATACCGGCCCAACCTGCTCAAAGAACTCCATCAAAATGTGCTGCATAGCTGCGGCAGCATCTCGACAGTGGACAATGATGGGCAAGCCTAGGTGGTGAGCGATCGCTAACTGAGAGCGAAAGACCTCAATCTGTCGATCCTGATCATCCGCCTTGTAGAAATCCAAGCCCATTTCTCCAATGGCAACAACCCGTTGATCAGACTGAGCTAAATCCTGAATTTGAGCAGCAGTCTGGCCTGTCCACTTATCGGTATCGAGAGGATGGAGTCCCACAGCAAAGGAAATTTCTGGAAACCCATCAGCGATCGCCTGAATCCTAGGAAACTCTGATGGCTCAACACAGGAATGAACTAACCGGACAACGCCAGCATCTCGCCAGGCTTGGGCAACATCAGGCAAATCGGCTTGGAAACTCTCAAAGTTTAAATGAACGTGGGTGTCAATCAACTGCATAGATGGACAGACAAAATCTCCGTGGAGAACAACTAGAGGTGAGACACAACGTTCAGAACGATTCTCGATGCAAATCTGCAGAATCTTTAACAGAGTGCAGGCCTATAGCTTACTATCTAGCAAGATCTAGGATGAAGCAGCGGCCATTTTTTCCTTCAGAGCTTTAGCAAGACGTGCCTTTCTACGAGCACCGGTGTTGCTATGGAGCACGCCCCGCTTCACGGCCTTATCGATTTTGCTATAGGCAGCGGAAATGCGCTGTTCTACCTCTTGCTGAGCTTCCGGAGTTGGATTAGCAGCATAGGCATCTAAAGCCGTAAAGTACCGCTTGATAAGCGTTCTGGATGCTGAACGATAGAATTTATTCCGGAGGCGATTGCGCTCCGCAATGTTAATGCGCTTGATTGCAGACTTGATGTTTGCCACGGCTCGAATCTAATTTGGGTGTAAGTGATCACAACTTTGGCGAAAATCTATCATAACAAAAGATGTTCCATCTCGCGTAAATTCTGCCAAGGTTGTCAAGGAAATGACCATGATTGAGAGAAAATCCGAGTTAAGCTAGACAACAGAGGGGTTACTCCGTCACTGGTGAAGGTGATTTAGCTCCCAACTTGTTCAGAAGCCCCCTAAGCATGTTTGCTGTGACAACCTGTTGGCAGGAGCACCGCAGCAAGCCCTATCGTTTTCCTTAGCCCGTTTTAACTTTGCATGGCAATGCTTCGAATTATCAACCAGGTTTCAGAAGCGCGAACGGAACTGCGGCGAATTTGCGATCGCACCTACGATGAGCAGATCATTCACAAAGAAGCCACGGTGCGAGAGGTGCTTCAAGCTGTTCAACGACAGGGCGATCGCGCTTTGATCCACTACACCGAAGAGTTTGACCAACGCACCCTGAAGTTGGAAGACCTACGCGTGAGCGGTTCTGAGTTGGATGCTGCCTATCAACAGGTGTCCAAAGAGCTCTTGGATGCTATCCAGCTAGCCCGTCGCAACATTGAAGCGTTTCACCGCCAGCGGGTACCCAAAAGCTGGGTACAATTTGGCGAGGATCAGGTGGTGCTCGGCAAGCGCTACACGCCGATCGATCGAGCAGGGCTCTATATTCCTGGGGGGCGGGCCTCCTACGTCAGCACGGTCTTGATGAATGCGGTACCGGCCAAAGTGGCGGGGGTGCCTCGCATCGTCATGGTGACGCCGCCGGGCCCGGAAAAAGCCGTGAATCCTGCCATTTTGGTGGCGGCTCAGGAGGCTGGTGTTCAGGAAATCTATCGCGTGGGTGGGGCCCAAGCGATCGCCGCCCTGGCCTACGGCACAGAAACCATTCCCAATGTTCACGTGATTACCGGGCCCGGCAATATCTATGTGACCCTGGCCAAAAAGCTGGTCTATGGCACCGTGGGCATTGATTCCCTAGCCGGGCCGTCAGAAGTGCTGGTCATTGCCGACCAGTCTGCCAATCCAGTCTATGTTGCCACCGATCTCCTAGCCCAGGCGGAGCACGATCCCATGGCTGCCGCTATTTTGATCACCACAGACGTCAGCCTTGGGCGACAGGTGGTTGCTGAAGTTGAGCGGCAGTTAGTTAACCATCCCCGACGGTTGCTCACCGAAAAAGCGATCGCTCACTATGGCTTGGTCGTGGTTGTAGACTCCCTCGATGTGGCCGTCGAACTCTCTAACGAATTTGCGCCAGAACATTTAGAGCTAGAAGTCACCGATCCCTGGGGGCTGATCGAAGGTGTCCGTCATGCTGGAGCCATTTTCCTCGGCTCCTCCACCCCAGAAGCAATCGGTGACTACCTGGCCGGGCCGAACCATACCCTGCCGACCTCCGGTGCAGCACGCTACGCCTCTGCCCTGGGAGTTGAGACCTTCATGAAGCATTCCAGCCTGATTCAATATTCCCCCACCGCACTGCGCAAAGTTGCCAATGCCATTGACCTACTGGCCACCTGTGAAGGGCTGCCCTCCCATGCAGACTCGGTCAAACGACGCATTGAAGACGCCGATGATTCCCAAGATCCATAAGCGATCGCTCATGGGGTACTAACCACCTGTTGCTGGGCTTCCAAAAATGTCCGTAGCCGCCAGATATTAAGAGTTTGCGCCAGATTGAGCGGCAAGATAGACACACCTGCCAAACTCGACTGCACCCAGCCATCGCCCCATTGCCATTCATGAACACCATCCACTGCTTGGCTCATGAGCAGTTGTAGGGTCTGATCACCCAAGAGAATGACTTGATGTTGAATGGCGATCGGGCCAATCCAGCTTTTAAAGGTGCTGCCTAGGGTGAGGGTATCGGTTTCACCGATCGACAGCGATTGGGGATACAGCCACCGACGCAGGTGGGCCCCTTGGGTGAGGCTGTCTCGAATGGCGGTACCCGATGCATTGATCTCAATACGGAGGTCGCTTTGCTGAAATGTTCCGAGCATGGTGAATCCTGTCTTGGTGGACTGAGGGAGCAACCGGCCCTAGAGCGAGAATTGTCGTAAGGGCGATCGCTTCCTCATTTCATCCTAGAGGGAGATCTCTCCAGCGAACACCCAGACTCACACCGTAGAATAAAAACTAGTATTGTTACGAACTATGTAGGGTTCCTATGGCAGATCAGTTAATTCGAGCAACCGCAGCCGATGGAGGGATTCGGGCCGTTGGTGTCATCACCACCCGTTTGGCAGACGAAGCAAGGCGGCGACACAACCTATCCTATGTAGCCTCAGCAGCTCTGGGACGCACTATGTCTGCCGGTCTACTCCTAGCGTCTAGCATGAAGCGTCCAGAATCCCGGGTCAATATTCGCATCAACGGCGATGGTCCCTTGGGAGGGATTTTTGTCGATGCGGGTCTCGATGGCACGGTACGCGGCTATGTAGATTGTCCTTCCGTAGAGCTGCCCCCTAATGATCGCGGTAAATTGGACGTGGGCACTGCTGTGGGACGCAATGGCTACCTCTACGTGGTGCGAGACGTGGGCTACGGTTATCCCTACTCCAGTACCGTGAATCTCGTCTCAGGGGAAATTGGGGATGATATCACCGCCTACTTGGTGAACTCTGAGCAGACTCCGTCAGCCTTGGTCTTAGGCGTCTTTGTCAGCGCCGAAGGGGTGACCGCGTCGGGGGGGCTGCTGATCCAAGTGTTGCCCAAGGCCGCTCGGGACGAGGCCCTTGTGGAAAAACTAGAGGCGCGAGTGTCTGCTCTTTCGGGGTTTACACCGTTACTGCGGGCATCTAAAACCTTACCGCAAATCTTTGAAGAGCTCCTAGGCGATATGGGACTCGTCCATTTGCCCGGCACCCAAATGCTGAACTTTCACTGCGGCTGTTCCTTCGAGCGGATGTTGGGAGCCTTGAAGTTGCTTGGAGAAGACGAACTCAAGGACATGATTGTTAAAGATGATGGTGCAGAGGCCACCTGTCATTTCTGCAATGAAGTCTACCGGGCCACCAGCCACCAGCTAGAGCAGGTGATCTCCGAGCTGAAAACGGAGTCCTCGGGGTGATGTTTTCTCGAGACTCGCCCTAGCGAGTGGCGCAGCGATCGCCTCCCAGGTAGCCATGCTCTCAGATTATTTACTCAGAGGGTGTACTAGGGTCGGGAGGCGTCGCCACCGGTTCTGATACTGGTGCTGACTCCTCCGCCTCCGCTGGAACTGGGGAAGATGGGCTAGGTGCTGGATCTGCCTTAGACGTTGACGGATTCTCAGGAGCGTCGGCAGGTGGGCTGCTCTCCTGCTCAGGAGCCGCGATGGGCATGGGAATTTCCTCGACGGCCGGTAGTTTCTCAATGGCTAGACGTGATGGACTCGTACCCCCAGATAACCGCTTCAGAAGTTTAGGACGGGGATCATGCAAAAGATAAATGATGCGATCGCCCGCTTGAAACTCTTCAGAAGCGGGGATCACCTGAAGCTGATTTTGCCGTTCCAGCAGAAGCGGTACCAACTCACCCGACCGGGTCAGCGCTCGCAGGTGAGCTTGTTGAAAGAGTAATCCTGGCTCTCGCAACGTCGTTTCACCCAGTTTCACCGCATCATCATCCACATAGCGGTTCCAGGTCTTAAACGGCATAAATTCCATGAACGCGGTCTGAACCCTAGTTTTATTTGTCGTAGGATTAGGAGATTTATTCGCCTTGCCAGATTTATTCGGCTGAGGATCAGTATTGCTAGTTTTACCATCACCAGGCACCACAGCTAACACCCGCGGTGGCTGGAACTCTTCCGCTGCCCGCTGAGCCAAGACAGAGTTCACCTCACCATTATTAGTCATCGCAAGGAACGTGCCCGCCGTTGATAGTCCAGCTTCTTCCAACACATCCGTATCAAGAGCACTTCTGGCAAAAACCGTGAGGTTTTCCCGCTCAGCCTCTCGACAAGCCTCCTGATCGGTGTCAATCAGCACGACTGTTTCACCCCGCTCCTGAAACAGTCGGGCAATCAGGCGACTGATGGGATTACAGCCCACAATGATGGCACCCGTCACCTCAGTTGAATTCACCCGCAGAAGTTTGGCCACCCAACGTGCCGTCAGCCCCTGCAGAAATACCGTGGAAATAATGGTCAAGAAAACCAGAGCTTTAATCGCATCTCCACCGCTAATCCCCCGCTCCGTCAACAGGATGGCAAACAAAGAGGCAACCGACGCCGAGACGATGCCCTTGGGAGCCACCCAGGAAATAAATAGCTTTTGCCGCCAGTTGAGCGTGCTTGTCCAGGTACACGTCCACACCGTGAGCGGCCGCACCACAAACATCAGCACCGCTACCGTAAAGACCGCTCCACGACCTAGGGCAAAAATACTGGCAATGGACAAATCTGCTGCCAAGAGGATGAAGAGAACGGATACCGCTAGGATCGTGAGCTGCCCCTTAAAGCGACGAATCAGCCGTTCTTCTGGCACCGAGGAAGCCCGCAGGACAATACCTGCCACCACCGTAGCCATCAGCCCAGCCTCACTGCGAATGGTTTGAGCTAGGCCAAACAGGCCCCATAAACCGGCGAGAACAACCAGGCTTCTGAGTTCTTCGGATAGAAAATTTGCCCGCTTCAAAATGAAGCCCAACAGCCATCCCCCGATCATGCCGATGACCACGCCAATGCCTAGACGCAAAATCAACCCATTCACAACCGAGAGAAAATCTGCGTCACCGTTGAGGATGACATCTAAGACCACCACCGCGAGGATTGCTCCCACGGGATCAATCAACACGGCCTCCCCTTCCAGCAAGGTAGCAATCTGGCGATCGACCTTCACTTGCTTGAGCAGAGGTGCGACCACCGTGGGGCCCGTCACCACCACCAACGCTGCATATAAAAAGGCCAAAGACCAAGGAAATTCCCCCAACCAGTGGGCAGCCATGCCTCCACCAATGAGGGTAATCAAGGTACCAATCGTCACCAGATTTTGAAGGCTGCCCGACACCTTACCTAACTCTTTAAGCTGCAGGCTTAAGCCACCTTCAAACAGAATGACAGCAACGGAGAGGGCCACGATGACCTCTAGCCCTGTCCCCAATACTTGAGGATGCAGCAACCCAATACCATCTGCACCCAGTACAATGCCAAACAGCAGCAGGAAGACAATGCTAGGAACCTTGAGATAATCAGCAACCACTTGGGCGCTGATGCCGGCGATGATCGTCATCACCATCTGTATCGTGATCTCAAAGGGTGCGTCCATAGACCTTAGGCAAACGGGCTAACCGTTAAGTAATGAGGTCGATAACGCTGCGACATGCTGAGGCTGTCCTGAACACTAGAAGTAACAACAGGTGTGAAACTAGGGAAGACAAGACTATCCATCATGATTCCTCCCACCCTTCTGGTTCATCTTGCTAGCTTTTACACTGAATAAGAGCCATCAAGACTAGGCTGCGATTCAGTTGACTCATGCCGATGCAGAAACGGAGAACCTCGATGAACTGAACCATGACACTACGATGTGCCCACCATTAATGAATATCATCCAGACTCCTTAGCAAGGTTCCTAATGCTAGGGACCTCGATGCTAAGTCCATCTGAATGAGGAACTAGGAAGATTCTGTAGCAGGGCAGTTCAGGTTTAAAACCTTCTATACACCGTAGCAAACCATGAGAGAACCTGCTAAGTTCCGCTCAACAGGTCTTAGCCCCCAGCTTTATTAGGTAGGTCATCCCAATATGCTGTGAATCAGCCTATTTCCGTGACTTAGGCTACAGTTTGTTCAGCATACCATTCTGGCTTGCGCGCTGTAATCACCGATGGTCTAAAATCGTGCCCTAGTCCTGACATCAAAAGAGCAACCCTTGATCCCTAGAGCCATCCATGGGTTTCCTAGATTGTGAACCTCAACACAAGCGATCGCCCCCTAAGAGCTAATTTATTAAGTCGCTGAAACTCCCATCTGGCAAGGCTTTCAGAAAAACTGTTTAATGCAGTCCCCGTAACCCAGAACCCTTGATATACAAAGGATACAAGCAGCTTCAGATTTGCCTCATAAATCAGCCCTAAGACAAGATCAACCTAGGCTGAACCCTGGGATCAAGCTAGGGCAGATGATCCCAAGTCAGGGGGCACATCTTGCCAGCGACCGGAGCCCACCGCACGGATTGCCTCGGGCAGGGAAAGCGCACCGGTATACAAAGCACGTCCAACAATGACACCGGTGACCCCTAGAGACTCTAGGCCCAGCAGGCTGAGCAAGTCGCGGGTGTGGCTAATTCCTCCGGAAGCAATCACCGGCACGGGGCTGGCGATCGCCACCTCTCGCAGGGCGTCACAGTTCGGGCCTTGCAGCGTGCCATCTCGATGGATATCCGTGTAGATAATGGCACTGGCCCCTGCAGCAGACATGCGGGTCACCAGATCAATCGCGTCAATTTCTGAGGTTTCTAGCCAACCTCGAGTAGCCACCTTGCCATTGCGGGCATCAATCCCCACGATGATGCGTTGGGGAAGATCGTGGCAAAGCTGAGCAACCCTATCTGGCTGCTCAACGGCGATGGTACCTACAATCACCTGCTGCACGCCCAAATCCAGGAGTTGGTCTACACTTTGGCGATCGCGGAGCCCGCCGCCCACCTGCACCGGTACATCTACCGCCTTGAGGATGGCAGCGATCGCTTTTTGATTGACCGGGTGCCCCGCCTTCGCCCCATCCAGATCAACCAAATGGAGACGGGTAGCCCCTTGCTCAACCCAGGATTGGGCAACGGCGACCGGATTTTCATCAAACACTTCTGACTGGCTATAGTCGCCCTGATAGAGGCGCACACATTGTCCATTCAGCAGGTCAATAGCTGGGATAATATCCATAAACGCGACTTAACAGCATAACGGGCAGCACCCTCACCGATCGGACTGCTTCCTAGCTAGCCTTCGTTCGGAGAGAAGAATCTAGCGTCACCCTACGCGATGCCAGCGGGAGACTCACACACATCTCCCAGAACAGCAGGTAGGACAACACCGACCTTCATTGTACGAGGTGATGCACCTGTGCGGGAGCAGCCTGGCAGTCATGACATGATCCAACTGCTCTTTTAACCTGGCCAAGCCTGAAGAAACCGTTGCGATCTTGGGTTAGACAGTCCGAAATCTTTTAAGCTCAAAGTAGATGCGCCACTGCCCAGCGGTTGATGTATTGGCAGCCCTATCGACAGCATGGGTGAAACCATATGGTCTGGGGTTGTGCTATTCATACGGACATTTTTTACAGTTATGCAAACGGCTCCCAATTCTGCTCAGGTATCTGAGACCTTACGAACCGACCAGCCCCGCACCATTGTGCTGGATGTTGGCGGCATGAAATGTGCGGGCTGTGTGCGGGCGGTGGAACACCAGCTCCAGCAGTGCGACGGAGTCGTGAGCGCTACGGTGAACTTGGTCACCGAAACAGCACTGGTGGAATGTGATGGGGCGGTTTTGGAGCAAACTCTTGCTACGCAGCTCACCGAGGCGGGCTTTCCCAGCCATGTGCGCCAAGCTGCTGATCCTGGGCCATCGCTGGAGTCTCCCGACACCGCCGAGAGCGATCGCTCCTCCTGGCAGTTGGCGATCGCCACAATCTTACTGTTGCTGTCTACCCTAGGACACCTTGATCATCTAGGGTTCCCTAGCATACCGGGGCTCAGCAGCATCGGCTTTCACGGGGGATTGGCGACCTTAGCCCTGCTTGGCCCTGGGCGACCGATCTTGGTGGACGGCTGGCGAGGACTGCGGCGATGGATGCCCAACATGAACACCCTGGTGGGCTTAGGCACGGTCACCGCCTACAGCACCAGTGTGTTGGCCCTCCTGCTGCCCCAACTGGGCTGGGAATGCTTTTTTGATGAGCCCGTGATGCTGGTGGGCTTTATTGTCCTGGGACGCACCTTAGAGCAGCGAGCCCGGCAACGGGCGGCCAAGGCATTTCACGCCTTATTAGCCCTGCGTCCAACGGTGGCAAGGCTAGTGGTCGATCGCTCCGATCTAGAGCGATCGCTCACCGCTGACCACCAGGAGATTCCCGCTGAGCAGGTGCAGGTGGGGCAATGGCTGCAGGTGCTGCCGGGAGACAAGCTACCGGTGGATGGGGAGGTGATTCTAGGGCAAACCACGGTGAATGAGTCCATGCTCACCGGAGAGGCAATGCCGGTGGTTAAGCGTCCGGGGGATCGCGTCGTGGCCGGGAGCTTCAACCAATCAGGGGCGATCGCCATTCAGGCCACCCGCATTGGCAAAGACACCACCCTGGCGCAGATTATTCAGCTCGTCGAAACCGCTCAAACCCGTAAAGCGCCGATTCAGCGCTTGGCCGACACAGTGGCGGGCTACTTCACCTACGGCATCATGGCGATCGCTAGCCTGACCTTCCTCTTTTGGTATGGCTTGGGCACCCGCCTCTGGCCCATGGTCTTACAGGGTTCAGACCATATGATGCAGCATGGGCTAGCCGCCATGATCACGCCCACCGCAGCCTCCCCCCTCTTGCTAAGCCTCAAACTGGCGATCGCAGTCTTGGTGATTGCCTGCCCCTGTGCCCTAGGTCTAGCCACCCCCACAGCTCTGCTTGTGGGATCGGGGATGGGGGCAGAGCGCGGCTTATTACTGCGAGGGGGCGATGTGCTGGAAAAGGTGCATCAGCTCACCACCCTGGTATTTGATAAAACCGGCACCTTGACCACCGGGCATCCCACCGTCACCGACTGCCTTCCCCAAACCACCGAGATCACCGGCGAGCAACTACTTCAGCTCGCCGCCACCGTGGAAGCAGGCACCCGTCATCCCCTGGCTGTGGCGATCTGCGAGGCGGCCGATGCCCAGGCGCTATCGCGATTAACCGTCCAAGACGTACAAACCTACCCCGGCTCCGGCGTGGTGGCTCGTTTCGGCGATCAGGTCGTGCGCCTAGGCACTGCGGACTGGTTCAGCGAAGAACGGGTGGCGATCGCCCCTAACACCCAGCAGGTTGCCGACCAGCTTGCCCGTCAAGGTAAAACCATCGTGTATGTTGCTCTCGATCAGACCACCGTCGGTCTCATTGCCATCGCTGACGAACTACGGAGCGATGCGCGGGCCACCCTAGATCGGCTGCGGCAGATGGGCTTAACCGTCATGATGATCACCGGCGATCGCGCCCTTTCAGCCCAAGTCATGGCTGAGCAACTGGCCCTAGAACCCCACCAGGTTCTTGCCGGTGTCCGTCCCGACGCCAAGGCCGACGCGATCGCCCAATTACAAGCCACAGGACAACGAGTCGCCATGGTTGGAGATGGCATCAACGACGCGCCTTCCCTGGCCCAAGCCGACATTGGCATCTCCCTGCATTCAGGAACCGAAGTGGCGATCGAAACCGCCGACATTATCCTCATGCGCGATCGCCTCATGGACGTCGTAGAATCCATTCGACTCAGCCAAGCCACCTTCAACACCATTCGCCAAAACCTAGGTTGGGCGTTAGCCTATAATCTAATCGGCATCCCCCTAGCCATGGGAGTGTTGCTACCAGGGTTCGGCATTCTACTCAGTCCCCCCACGGCTGGAGCCCTCATGGCTTTCAGTTCCATCACAGTGGTATCCAATTCTCTCCTGCTGTATCGCCATTCCACGATAGATTAGCCATGAACTTAGCAATCCATTAGGAACCGAATTAGTCCAGATACCAGCGAAACCCGCTGTAATAGTCAAGTTAGATGGGGCTAGAGCAACTCTCGAGTTAGGTTATGAGATAATCAGAGTCCTTCCCAGTTAGTTCACCGTAGGCTTGTTCCATATCAGAGGAGGACTACAGGTAGGACAGGCATGGCAGGCTCTAGGCAATCCTAGCGGCAGTACTCATACACATTCGTACAATTCTCGAAGCAGAAGCTGATGGATGCTAGCTTAGAATCAGTTAACCATCCGTTGAGGCTCAGCGATCTATCCTCCAGCCAAAACCAGACTATCTTGGGCGACCGCTGTAGGAACGTTCTAGCAGAATCATAAATAATCAGTACATCTTGATCTCTTCAACGGGACTAGGAGTACAGTTAGAAAAGAGAATTCAGAGGTTAAAATCCAAAAGCCTCTGACATGTGATGCCCTACCTCCGATCGCTGATGTACTTCTGCTGACTTAGGAGGGTGCAGATAGCCCACGGGGTGTCTATTATAAGTATGCCTTTTCCAGTAAAACCTACGTTTAGTTAGTAGTCGCACTACCAGTTGTCCATGCCTTCAGAACCTCACCAAAATCACCTACTGATTATAGAAGACAATAAAGGACGGCGAGAGTTCACTTTGGATAGTCCGGTGTATTCGATTGGTCGTGATCCTAAGTGTGATATTCGGTTAGTCTCTCAGTTTGTCTCGCGCCGCCACGCTACCCTCGTGCAACTGCCAAACGATGATGGAAGTTTTTACTATCGAATTGTCGATGGCAACCTTAAGGGTAAACCCAGTGCTAATGGGCTGTTAATCAACGGACGCAAAGTTCAGGCCCACGACCTTGAAGACGAAGATAAGGTGATCTTTGGCCCGCAAGTGTATGCCATTTATTACTCTCTCAAGCGGGATGCTATTTCCACGGTGCCACCCGATGAGTTTGACATCACGCTGATCAGCCCCAACATGGTGGATGGGGATGACGATGATGATGATGATGATGACTCGGATGAACCGGATACGGATCTAAGAATTATATGACTGATGAGAGATCTCAATCACCTCTGGGCAAGGATCAAAACGTTGTTGTTCCGATAATCTCGGCTACATGCGCCGATCATTAGAGCTAACGCTGACAGGTGTCGGAGATATCAGATGGAGCAGATGGGGCTGTGTTCAGGTATCACGATACTGGTAAGTGATCCTCAACTCCAGCCTGATCTGACAGGGCTATGGGTGCCGTTACGAAAGAACGACGGCACTCTCAAGCAACGCGTGCTCGAAACGTTATGGCGATCGCAGACATGACCTTCGATGGCAACCAATCCTGCTTAGTCTGAGCTTGCCGACAATACCCATTCATCAACCAGTTCCCGATGAACAGTGGACCTAGCATTGGGGCTCCAACCCAGCAATGTCTAGGGCACTACGACCTTGGTCAAACATAGTCAACAGGTTGAGGCTCAGCGTCTCAAGCGTTGTGCCTAAGCTGGGGTTGAGGCATACTCCACCAATTTCCACTGACGATGATCGGCGATCGCTTGATTGACATGGTCAAACATATCGCGGCAGTGGTTTTGCGTATGGAGCGGCAGTTCTTCATTTTTAATGACTAGCTTGAGGCGTACCTCCGTCGCAGTCGTCACATTGCGATCGATGAGGGCTTCCACCGTCACGAGCTTGCCAAAGACAACGGCCCCTGGCACTTCCCGGGCCATCAAATAGTCACCCGTGTCGTAAATAATATCGAAGTTGCATATCATCAGCACCTCAGCCAGCATCGCGGAAAAGCGTTCTGCGGGGGTTTCAAGGGTAAATAAGCTTGTATAACGTGCCATAAGTGACTCCGGCTAAGCGGACTAAAAACTGGATCTAGCTCTATGCAAGCATTTGCTAAGGGCAAGAGCAACTAATCAATGTGATAACCGTCGCAAGGAGATGCAGATGTCACCGTTCAACGTGCATAGAATCTAACACGAGAGAGACCTCAACCAATGATCAACAAGAACCTCTAGGGACATAGGATCAGCATGGTGGTACACCAAACAGCCATCGATAGCATGTTCTACGTTAGGTTGCCCAGGATGTCGAAGGACATAGAGCAGATATACCCTCTGACTCCACCTTAACGAGTTTTGCTAAAACAGGGTTTACTCAGGGGTCGACATGAAGATTGAATGGTGAATCGTTAGTAGACCGTTCACCGCAACAGAGACCTGGCCGGGATAGTTCGTCTATTGAATCAGTTGTGAATCGGTTGAATTCGTTTATTTGTTCGGTCGATTGACCATTCAGAATTAAACGTGGTCTGTGTGGCCTTAGAGTATTATAGACGAGCTCATTTTTCAAACGATTGGCGGAAATTGCACAGCGCGCCAGGGCAGGCAAGTTGATTGTGATGGAAGGGGGAGAAGGCGGCGGCAAAACGACGCAGCTTCACTACCTTCATCGTTGGTTATGTCAATTACCGGCGGTGCAGTCTCTGCAAGCAGAGGGGCAGGTCACAGATATTGTGGTGACCAGGGAGCCAGGGGGCACCCTCACGGGGCAACGCATTCGCCAACTCCTGCTCGATATATCTCCCGAAGAACCCCTGAGCGATCGCACAGAACTGTTGCTCTATGCAGCCGACCGGGCCCAGCATGTAGACCATTGGCTCAGACCTCG
>DATNRH010001121.1 GCA_036703605.1 Candidatus Obscuribacterales bacterium
ACCCATTCGGACAAAAAACACTGTATCCCAGGATTACATCTACCTCCCAGTCATACCTATCAGTCCCGATTGAACCTCGTTTTCCTCGAAGGATCTAACGCCATTCCGTTTCTGAAGGGAATTCAAGGAGTAAACTTGGGGAACGACGGTTATGCCATGCCGGAACGCAGCGCATGAGTTCACCTAATCAACATCCAACTCAGATTATGCCGTCCCAGTTTTATGCGCTTGATGCAGTTCCCATGGGAATTTGCGTGGTGCAGCTTGATTTCACCATTGTTTGCTGGAATCGCCTGCTTGAAGACTGGACGGGAATATCTCGGCAGCATCTGTTGGGTGTTGCCCTAGATCAAGCCTGTCCAAGCCTTTGGTCAGCCTGCTGCGATCGCCTTCAGTCATTGCTGAGCAACGAGGTGAATGAGATCGCCTTCACCTTGCCGGTCGATTTTCTGCGATCGCAGGCCATCACCTCGAACCGTCGCTCTGGGCAAGGACAGATCACATGGGTATCTTCACCAGAGGGATCATCAACCTATTTAATGTTCGCCGTCCAGCCTAGCTCGGCTAGCGATCCCCTGCCGCCCGCCAAACCGTCTCTGTATGGGCTAGAACAAACCATTCAGGTGCTGCATCAAGATCTGCCCCTGCATGAAACCCTACAAGCGATCGCCAATCAAGTCGGGCAAACCTTTCAGGTCGATCGCTGCCTGATCTATGCTCATCCATCCTCCCCGCGCTCAGCCTTACATCAGGTGGAATATTGCCGCGATGGTATTCCCGCTGTACTAGATGACTTTGAAGCCCTCGCCCACCACCTGCAGCATCACATTCAAACCGAGCCTGATCACAGCTCTTGGGTGATCGACAACTGTTCGTCTGGCCCATCACCCATCGCCCTTGCCGATGCCCCCCGAGAAGCTCTGAAAGCCGTGCAGGCTTTGGTTGCGGTGCCAGTTTTATATCAAGGGCAGGTTGCCGGTGTGCTGTGTCTACAGCAATGCGATCGCCCTCGTCCATGGTCATCAGAAACCCTTCATCATCTAGAGCTGATGGCTAGCTATATCGGGCTAGCGATTGCCCATGCCCAAAAGGCAGACCAGCATCGCCAACAGCAGCAAGATCTCATCTTAAAAACAACCATCTTGGAGCAAGCGCGCTGGAAAGCTGAAGCCGATAATCGTGCCAAAAGCAGCTTTTTAGCCACCATGAGCCATGAAATTCGCACGCCCATGAATGCGGTGATTGGCATGACAGAGCTGCTGCTGGATACCGAACTGACTCCTCAACAGCGCGATTTTGTCGAAACGATTCGCACCAGCGGTGATGCTTTGATTGTCATCATCAACGACATCTTAGACTTTTCCAAAATAGAAGCCGGAAAACTCACCCTCGACCAAAAGCCCTTTAAACTGCGCACCTGTGTTGAAGAAGCCCTAGATCTCCTCGCTCCGAAAGCTAGCGAAAAAGGATTAGAACTCGCCTATCTCATTCAGCCTGAAGTACCTCGTGTGGTGGTGAGTGATGTGGTGCGTCTGCGGCAAATTCTCAGCAACCTATTGAGCAATGCCGTCAAGTTCACCACCACCGGAGAAGTGACGGTGGTAGTGAATGCCCGGCAGCTTCGCTCAGAGCTTGCTGCGCAAGGCCGTTCTCAATCCCACCCTTTCACTGCCCGCTATGCCCTGCAGTTTGCCGTCAAAGATACCGGGATTGGCATTGCCTCCGATCGCCTGCGCTATCTATTCCAGCCCTTCAGCCAGCTCGATGCCTCCATCAGCCGTGTTTACGGTGGCACGGGGTTAGGCTTGGTGATTAGCCAACGCCTCAGTGAGATGATGGGTGGACGGATTTGGGTCGATAGCGAGCTGGGTGTGGGTTCTACTTTTTGGTGCTCCGTCGTGGTTGATGCCGTCGAAGAACCCCAGGTAGGATTTCCTAGTTCACCTATTCCTGGCTTAGCCGGCAAAGGGGTGCTGATTCTTGATGCCAATACCGTCAGTCAGCAAAACCTACTCCTACAGACCCGTACTTGGGGCATGACCTCATTGGCGACCCACTCCTTGGAAGAAGGAGAAAAACTTTTGAGTAGTCAACGATTCGACGTTATTATCCTGAATGGGCAACCGCTCAGCGTTCAGGATACCCAGTTGCTGCAGACGATTCGGCACTGCCCCAACGCCCAAGACATTCCGGTCGTACTGCTCACCCAAATCGACCAAGCCGTGATGGCCCAGCAAAATCCGATGGCTGGCATCCAGTACGTCAGTAAGCCTGTGAAGCAAAACGCCCTGTGCGATGCCTTGCTCCATAGCCTGAAAGCCCCCCATGATAAATTGTCTAGCCTTTCTAAGTCTGATATGGAACAGTTGTCCAAACCATCGATGTTGACTACCCATGACCTGCGTGTCTTGGTGGCTGAAGATAATCTAGTCAACCAAAAAGTGATCCTGCAACTGCTCAAACGGCTAGGACACGAGGCAGAGATTGCCAATAACGGTATCGAAGTGTTGGATTATCTGCGGCAGCATCCCTACGATCTCGTACTCATGGATGTGCAAATGCCAGAGATGGATGGACTGGAAGCCACCCGAGAAATCCGCCAGCAAATTCCCAGTGAACAACAGCCCTACGTGGTCGCTTTGACGGCTAACGCAACCCAGGGCGATCGCGAAGTTTGTCTCCAGGCCGGGATGGACAACTACCTGAGCAAGCCCATTCGTATGGACGCCCTGTCCACCATTCTGCAGCAGTATCAAAACATTCGCGATAGTCAGTGAGAATAGCCCGTGAGATAGATACAGCGAGCTTGTACCTGGCTAACTAGAGAATGACTCTGTAGCGCGATCGCTAAGCATCGATGGGAGCGATCGCTTGGGGAGGATGGGTGGCCAACACCTGCTTGAGATAGTGCCCTGTGTAGGACGTGGGATGGGCCGCGACCGTTTCCGGTGTTCCCATAACGATCACCTCGCCGCCGCGATCGCCCCCCTCGGGGCCCAGATCCACAATCCAATCGGCACAGCGGATCACATCCAAGTTGTGCTCAATCACCAACACCGAATTGCCCTTGTCCACCAACCGTTGGAGGACATCCAACAGCTTGTGGACATCATAAAATGAGAGCCCTGTGGTGGGTTCATCAATCAAATACAGCGTTTTGCCCGTGGCTCGTCGCGCCAACTCTGTTGCTAGCTTCAATCGCTGGGCCTCGCCGCCGGAGAGCGTCGGCGCTGTTTGCCCCAGACGCACATACCCCAAACCGACATCCACCATGGTTTGCAGCCGTGACGCTGCCTTGGGAATATTCTGGAAAAAGTCCAGTGCCTCATCGGCGGTCATGTTCAACACATCGGCGATCGACTTGCCTTTGTAGGTCGCCTGCAGGGTTTCCCGGTTGTAGCGCGCCCCTTTGCACACCTCGCACTGCACATAGACATCGGGCAGGAAGTTCATTTCAATGACATTCACCCCCTGACCACCGCAGGCCTCACAGCGTCCACCTTTGACATTGAACGAAAACTGCCCTGGCTTATAGCCTCGCGCCTTCGCCTCGATAGTTTCCGCAAACAAATCCCGGATCACATCAAACACACCAGTGTAGGTGGCAGGATTCGATCGCGGCGTGCGGCCAATGGGCGACTGGTCAATCACGATCGCCTTATCCAATGCCTTCAAACCTTGAATCGGTTCCATCTCCTTGGGATCGGGAATCTTGCGCCCAAAGTGATGTTGAATGGCAGGGTAGAGGAGCTCATTCACCAGGGTAGACTTACCCGACCCCGAGACCCCGGTGACGCAGACCAAGTTGCCCAAGGGAATATCCACATCAATCTGCTTCAAGTTATTGCGGTGGGCCTGGCGGATTTTCAACATGCGGCTGTTGCCGGTGCGCCGTTGGGCGGGTGTGTGAATTCTGCGCCGACCCGATAGATAGGCTCCGGTGAGGGAGTCTTCGGCCTTCAGCAACTCATCGAAGGAGCCCTGGGCCACGATCGCTCCCCCATGCACCCCAGCACCGGGGCCAATGTCCACCAAATGGTCAGCGGCGCGGATGGTATCTTCATCATGTTCCACCACAATCAGGGTGTTCCCCAAATTGCGTAGACGGGTGAGGGTGGCTAGGAGGCGATCGTTGTCTCGTTGATGTAGACCAATGCTGGGTTCATCCAGAACGTAGAGCACACCGGTGAGCCCCGCGCCAATTTGGGTGGCCAGGCGAATGCGCTGGGCTTCTCCGCCGGACAGAGTCATCGCCGTCCGATTAAGGGTGAGATAATCTAGCCCCACGTCGATTAGAAATTGCAGCCGGGCGCGGATTTCTTTGAGCACCAATTCCCCAATTTGGGCTTGGCGGGGCGTCAGGTGCATGTGATTGATGCAGTCTAACGTATCGCGGATCGAGACATGGGTGAGCTCTTTGATGCTGTATTGCCCCACCCGCACCGCCAGGGCTTCCGGCTTGAGGCGATCGCCCCCGCAGACCTCACAGTCTTGATCGACCAGATATTTTTCCAGCTTTTGCTTAAACGTTTCCGACGTGCTTTCCCGATACTGGCGCTCCAGCATGGGTAAGACGCCCTCATAGCGGCGATGGTATCCCTTGTCTTCTCGATAGCGAGAGTCCGACTCGATGTAGATTTTTTCCTCCGAGCCATGGAGAATCACCTGCTGCTGCTCCGGCGTCAGCTTACACCAGGCCGTTTGCAGTTCAAACCCAAAGGCCTGTCCCACGCTGTAGAGCAGGGAAAAGTAGTAGGTATTATCCCGCTCAGACCAAGGGGCGATCGCCGCATAAACCGGCAAACTAGGATCCGGCACCACCAAATCCGCCGAGAAGGTGCGTAGCGTACCCAAGCCATGGCAATGGGAGCAGGCTCCGTAAGGCGAGTTGAAGGAAAACAGACGAGGCGAGAGTTCCTCCATCACCGCGCCATGTTCAGGGCAGGCAAAGTTTTCAGAAAACACCAGTTCCTTGGGTAGGCGATCTTCCACCTGGTAGGAACCTGTGGCCTCTGCTGCCTTTGCCGATGGATGGCGATGGGCGTCCATATCAATGACATTGGGGCCCGCTTCCGAGCGATCGCCCTCCAAAATATCAATCACCGCAATGCCCTCAGAACGCTTCAGGCAGGTCGCCAAGGAATCCACCAAGCGCTCCTGAATACCCTCTTTTTTCACCAAACGATCCACGACAATTTCAATGTCATGACTGTGGTTCTTGTTCAGCTCAATGGAGTCTGACAGCTCCCGCACATCGCCATTCACCCGCACCCGCACAAACCCTTCCGAGGCCAGGCTCGATAGCAGCTTCTTATGGGTGCCCTTCTTGCCCCGCACCACCGGCGCAAGGATCTGAAAGCGGGTGCGATCGGGCAAACCCAAGACGCGATCGCACATTTGGTCAATGGTTTGGGGCACAATGGAGCGATCGCAGTGGGGACAGTGGGGTTCACCTGCCCGCCCAAACAGCAGCCGCAGGTAATCGTAGATCTCCGTCACCGTACCCACCGTGGAGCGAGGGTTGTGGGACGTAGACTTTTGGTCGATGGAAATGGCTGGACTAAGCCCCTCAATGGCATCCACATCAGGCTTGTCTACCTGGCCCAAAAACTGCCGTGCATAGGCACTCAAGGATTCTACGTAGCGACGCTGTCCTTCGGCAAAGATAGTGTCAAATGCTAGGGATGATTTGCCCGATCCCGAGACCCCTGTGAACACAATCAGCTTATTGCGCGGTAGCTCTAGGTCAATATTTTTGAGATTATGCTGTCGAGCCCCGCGAATGCGAATGATATCGGTCGATCCGCTAGCCGAGGTGTCCAGCTGGGCCGCCACGGCCTGCACCGATGCACCAGACTCCGAGGCGGTAGATTGGTCAGGGGATGATGACACAGAGGTGGATTTAGAGGAGCGCTTCGCCATGGGATATTCAGACACAACAGGAGGAACAGACTGCCCAACTGGCAACAGTTCTTAACAATCTTATCGTCTCTACCCAAGAAATCCCAATGGATGAGAGAGCAGCATTTGACCTTACCACGGGCGACCCCCCTCATGGTAGATCAGGCTCAACCTGCCGATGGGAAACTCTTGGCACTAACGGTCTATCTTAGCGGCATTGCCTGAATAGTACAAACGTTTTAGTCGGCAATATCTCGGAATGCTCCCTGTTCCCCGCTGGTCACGAACCGCATCATCGAAGCGCCTCGCTAAAACTCGGGGGCTGATAACCTAGCCGACCCCTGGGGGATTGTGCCACTCTAGGGATCAGCGGATCCCGTTGGCTTGGTCAACCATTGCTTGAAGATACATCAACTATGGCACGAGAAAAATTACTGTTGGGGTTTGGCGTGGCCGTGTTCGGTCTGGTCGCAGGGGTGAGTTGGGGGATGGATCGCGATATCCGGCGATCGCTCCTCTCGGGTACTGTGGCCCTAGCCTCCACCTATGCTGGCGGTATGATCGTCCAAGGCGATCGCGAGATCCCATCAGAGGCGATCGCTCCTCAAGCGGCAGCCGATCCACCGACACGCCCCCCTGCTTCCGATGAAGTCGCGGTATTTTGGGATTACGAAAATGTGAAAGTTGCGGCTCAGGGGGTAAAGGCTCCCTTAGCTGAGTCATTAATTAGTTATTCTGAAAGTAAGGGACATCCTCGCTTCAAAATGGTGTATGCCAACTGGCGGCGCGAACGAGAACCGCTGGTGCAGGCACTCTATAGTCTGGGATTTGAACCAATCCATGTTTCCACAGGTAAGGAAAACAGTGTGGATATTAAGCTTACGGTGGACTGTCTCAATACCGCCCATCATTATCCAGAAATCCAGCAATTTATCATTGTCACCGCCGATCGAGACTTCGTGCCCTTGGTCACAGCCCTGCGTACCCTGCGAAAACGCGTGACCTTAATTGGTCGTACCGAAACCGCCAGTGAGCAACTGTTGCTAAGCGCTAACGAATTTATTGATCTAGAAAAGCTATCCGCCGACGGTGCCTATCCAACCCTAGCCGAAACTCCCGAACCCCCTAGCTTGATTTCCTACGCCGATGCGATCGCCTGCCTCACCGAATCCATTAGCCAAGCCCGCGACCAAGGTAAGAGCACCCGCTTTGGCCCCACCGATCTGTTAATGCGGGCCAATTCTCGCTTTTCCTACAGTGGTTTTCAGTCTATTCGCCAAGAGCAGGGAGAACCCTTTTCCAACTTCAGCGCCTTCATTGCCAAGGCGGAAGCGGAGGGCATCGTTAAGGTCTATACCTTGAGTGGCTTCAAGGAGTTGTTTTTGCCCAACGAAGATCCTGAAACCGAGTCAGAATTTAGTAGTGACCTACCCGGTGACCTCGATCGCCATCATTGGGCAATTATTCTAGAACAGGTATGTTTATCCTTCCAAGATGGCCAACCTGGGCCCACCTATGGACGCTTTTTGGTGATTTTCAAATATGTACGTCAAGCGAAAAAAGACGAGCGGCTCAACCTGACCAATGGACAACTGAAACAGGCTCTGAGCCGCTTGGTGGAAACAGGTATTTTAGTGGAGCAGGCCAACGGTACCTATCAACTAGTGCCCGACCTAGATACCCAGCGAGAGTTCTACATCGACCAGTTGATGGGCCTACCACCGGCTGGAGCATCTAGCCCAATAGACGGAAAATGAAGGGGTAGCGATAGGGTTGATCGCTGTCCTTCAGGATCTTGAAAATCCCGATGATGGGCATAATCCAGTGAACCACAAACAAAATGGCTAGCAGCGGATAGCCAATCAAGACAATGGTCAGAATCCCGAAAATAATTTCGTATAGCCACACATTGAAGTGGAAGTTAATCGATTCCCTAGCGTTGTCTTTGACGACAGGGTCATTCGAGATCAGCAAGACGGCGATCGGCAACCCAACGGACAAAAACAGTGAGCTGAGGAAAATGGCACCGTGACTAACGATCGACAGGGCCTTGCGTTTATCGCTATCGTAGTATCCGGGGGTTTGTGTAGGATCCATGGGCGTCTCCCAAAATATTGACATGTAGTTCTAGCTTACGAAAGGCGATCGCGTTTTGACCAACCTCCAGAGGATGATTAAGTGATCCTGCGCCGCCTCTGCCATCAGAGAGGGCGATCGCACCCATTGTTAGATTAGCGCTACAGATTAGCGCTGCTGAATTGTGAGAGCGTCTCGCTCACAATTCATTGAGCATCGAAGCGTTGTTGCATGAAGAGAGGTCGCGGCAGGGTAAAGCCATGGTAGATTTCAGTTACCACACCTAAAGCTGACATGAAGCCTCAATACCGCATCCGCAACTGGTCTGAGTATAATGCTGAATTGAAACAGAGAGGCAGCCTCATCTTCTGGATTGACACATCGGTCTTAGGGCAGTGGGTCGTGGAGGATTGGAGTGGTAAACCAGGTGCCTCCATCCTCTATAGCGACTCGCAGTTCTGATGATGGAGCCCCTCAAAGTCATCTATGGGAAAGTTGAGGCTTAAGGCGTTGCTGAATACAAGTATGAATTCCTAAATCCGCCCTCTCCTTAGGGACAAGAGTTCCAGCTCCTTTCTCTCTGGGAAAAAGGGTTGGGGATGAGGGCAAATCATCTATCGATTCAGCAATGCCAGGCTTAATGATGAGATGGCAAAAGAAAAGCCTGGTACTTTTTTATTCATGTAACAAAGCCATTAAACGATGCAAAAGCTCACTATTACTCGACCCGATGACTGGCACCTTCATCTGCGCGATGGCGCAGAACTGAGAGCGGTTCTACCACATACGGTACGTCAGTTTGCCCGTGCCATCATCATGCCGAATTTGAAGCCCCCAGTACGCTCGGTGGCCGATGCTGCAGCCTACCGCGATCGCATCATCGCGGCAATTCCGGCTGGTCAGCAGTTCGAGCCACTGATGACACTCTATCTCACAGACAACACTAGTCCTGAAGAGATTATCGCAGCCAAGACATCCCAGTTTATCAAAGCGGTGAAGTACTACCCAGCCGGTGCAACCACCAACTCAGACCTCGGTGTAACGGATATTCGTCGGTGCGATCGCGTCCTGGAAGCAATGCAGCAAGTAGACATGCCGCTATTACTCCACGGAGAGGTGACAGACGGTGATATTGATATCTTTGACCGCGAGAAGGTGTTCATTGAAAAATACTTGATCCCACTCGTATCGCAATTTCCCAACCTGCGCGTGGTGCTCGAGCACATTACCACCTCAGATGCGGTGAAATTTGTCCTATCTGTCAACAATGTTGCTGCAACAATTACACCCCAACATTTATTGTTTAGTCGAAACATTCTCTTCAAAGGCGGTATTCACCCCCATTTTTATTGCCTGCCAATTTTGAAGCGCGAGGAGCATCGTTTGGCACTTTTGCAAGCGGCAACGTCGGGCAATTCCAAGTTTTTTCTGGGTACCGATAGTGCCCCTCATGCTCGCCACAGCAAGGAAAGCTTCTGTGGCTGTGCAGGTTGCTATTCGGCTTTACACGCCATGGAATTATACGCAGAAGCTTTTGAGAGTGCAAATGCACTGGATAAACTTGAAGCTTTCTCCAGCTTCTATGGACCAGATTTTTATCACCTCCCCCGTAATACAGAACACATCACGCTGACCAAAACGACTTGGCGTATTCCCGATGAAGTACCTTTTCCTAAATCTGGACTCGTGCCATTACGGGCAGGGGAGGAAATCACGTGGCAAATGGTGTGACACACGTGCGCAGGTTTAATTTTTGAGGAACTCCATCACGAGTTGGCAACCTCAGATTAAACTCACTGCTACGTGTGACTTTATCCCATACTTAGCGGTTCATCTCCTCGTTTAGCAACACCAGTTTTTGCTCGACATCAACATCGTTATTGCGCTTGTTGTTGGTGAGGCGGTCGTCAAAAGCAATTTCGCTCAAGCCCATAAAGCTTGTATCCAAGGGTTGCGATCGGGGAGTTGTGCCACGAGAACAGAAAGTCAAGGCGAGTTGAAGCAGATGTAGCAAGAGTTGATAAGCTAGTCACTAGAAGCACAATACTGGGATATGGCGCTAGAGCAGATCGGCACTACAGTGAGGTCAACAACAAGTTTAGACTCAAGGGTCGTCTATTATCTAAGAATGATCTATGGCACTGCGACACGCTCTAGTTCTAGTACCACTGATACTCATT
>DATNRH010001122.1 GCA_036703605.1 Candidatus Obscuribacterales bacterium
CCTTTCCCCAGTCTGTCCGCCCCCGGCTCCCGGATTTGGACTTTCTCAAACCCAACTTCATGTGGGTCCCCAACGACCGGATCAAAGCCACCCTTGATGCCACTACCCAATACTATCGCACCACCATCCATCACCCGTTCCGCAAACACTTCCGCTCTCGCTTCCCTGCGGCCAACGTCCGCCGCCTTCCCGAATGGTGGACCAGCGATACCATCTTTGCCGACTGCCCAGCCCATGATGATGGCATCCCTGGCCATGGAGGCTGTCAAATGCTGCAACTCTTTGGAGGTATTGACTCCAAGTTCCTCGTTGGCTACCCCCTCAGATCCAAGTCTGACATCTCCGCTGTGTACCAGGAGCTCCTCCGTGACATTGGAGCACCCATTGGTCTCAAAACTGACAATGCCAAGGCCGAAATCTATGGAAAGGTTGCCGACCTCCACCACCTCTACTGTGTCAAGGACAAGCAGTCTGAGGCCTACTACGAACACCAGAATCCCATTGAGCGCATGATTCAGGATGTCAAGCGCCAATCCAACTCCATCATGGACCGGCTTGCTATCCCATCCAAGTTCTGGCTCATCACCATGCTGTTTGTCATCGGTCTGAGCAATTGCCTGGTCAATACCAATGGTGTCATCCCCAACTCTGTTGTCACCGGGGAAGTCACTGATGTGTCTCCCTACCTCACCTACCATTTCTGGCAGGAGGTCTTCTACGAGGACTCCAAGAACGGTGGTGAGAAGCTCGGCCGCTGGTGTGGCCCTGCTGCCAAGAAGGGTGACTTCCTCACCTACTGGATTCTCACCAACGACACTGAGCAATTGATTGCTCGCAGCAACGTCCGTGCTGCCAAAGATCCCCTGTTCCCCAACCGCCGTGTTCGTCCACAGGGATCTCCCATTATCCCAGGCGGCCCTTCCATCGCTGACGGAGGGGAGACAGCCCCATCCGACCGTCCACCTGTCCTCTATACAGCTGCCGATCACATAGACCTAGCAGATCCAACAGCTCTGGAAGTCCCGAAGTTCTCTCCAGAGGAACTCCTTGGCCTGTCCTTCCTTCGAGAGACTGAGACTGGGGAGCAGTTCCGTGCCAAAGTCACGCGCAAGATCCTGGACCGTGAGGCTGAAGACCATCAGGCAATCAAGTTTCTTGTGTCCATTGGAGATGGGGAG
>DATNRH010001123.1 GCA_036703605.1 Candidatus Obscuribacterales bacterium
GAGGGTGAGGATTCCTTCGGCCTGTAAGGAGTTGTAGTTGAGGACCGTAGAGCCTTCGAGGCGGTGAAGTTCAATCCCAGCCGATCCCAAATACTCGACCACACTGGCCCAGGCTGCAAGGGTAGAGGATCCTTTAAAGGCAGCGAATGCCTCAGGTCGCTCTTGGGAATACTTCTTAGACAGCAACTCGTGTGCATAGTCAGAACTGGCATACTCATGGATCGTGCTCCGCTGATAGCCAGCGCTGCCAAGCGTGCGACGGATCACCTTCCAAGCTCGAGATCTTGTTGCTCCAGGGAGGTGCAGAATTTCTTTTGGTCTAGTTTGGCTCAGAAGCGTTTCGAAGCTGGAGAGGTGTTCATCATCGTTGAAATGGCCAAGCATCCACAACGACGTGGATACATCGACCAGGCAAAACCCAATGTCAACTGTGGATGCTTGCTTGTTCTCTTCTTCAATGAAGAGGAGAAGCCAGGCGGGCAAGTAGTCCTTAATCAGCTTGTCGTCCGTCAACGTACCAGCTGTCAGGACTTGGCCCACTCGCCTGTCTTCAGTCTTCTTTCCAGCGTTTTTCTTGGCAGCCTTGGCAGTATTTGTAACAGCTGTAGTGGCCTGCTCGATCCGCATTACCTTGTAGCCAGCAGCCACAAACTTTTGAGCCCAGCGGTCGTAATGTGAGCGATTGACGCCAACACTCCTAAGCTTGGGATTGTACTGAAGTCCAAACAGGCGATGCCCTAGGTCTGCATCATGCTCGAATATGTTGAAAAAGTCGCCCTGCTGGTAGAAGATAATCTTGTCAAAGTGCTTCCTTTTGATGCTCCAGTACTGCTTTTTGGCCTCGGTTAGCTGCTGAAACCCCGCTTCAGGGATACGAATATTAGAGGGGTCGAAATCCTTATCATCAGGACTGCAGCCGTTGACATCTTGGGGATTAGCTGGGGTAAGGCTTGCCTCGAATATCAGCGATCCACTTGGGACGAGTGTCAGCCAGCAGCTCGTCCTTGGCTGCATTCGAGTTCAGCTTGCTACTCGGCC
>DATNRH010001124.1 GCA_036703605.1 Candidatus Obscuribacterales bacterium
GATTTTTTCCAACTCCTCTACAAAGTGACTGGGCTTCAGTCCAAGGTTGTAACCTGTTCTCGGACAGAAAGCCATAACCAGGATGCACGGCTTGGGCTCCCGTCTCCTTGATGGCAGCGATAACATTGGGGATAACCTTGAGGTTAAGGTTACAATACCAAGTAACTCTGGCTGGAGGGGGCAGGTCCAACATAGTAACGCTCGTCTGCAGAACGGACGTGAAGAGCATTCATGTCAGCCTCTTGGTGTTACAAAACGCTTATACCGGAGAAGACTGCCACTGTACGAATTCCCATCTTCTTAGCCGACCTGATTACTCTCATAGCAATCTCACCGCGGTTCGCAATCAAAATTTTGTCAAATGGTTTAGACTGGGACAAGTAGCGGGCTGTAGGTCCCTGTAGGACATTTGGTACTGTCCTAGGTCGTGCTTTCAGAAGGCGGAACATGGTTGGCTCAGCTGTGAAGGTGAAGTGGGGTGACACGCTCAGCCAAGCGGGTTTTTGCGAAGGCGCAGCGTGTCCCACGTGTCACATGACGGCCGTCCCGCCGATTGACCATTCCGCCAACGCCAAGTCTACCTTGTCTCAGCGCTAGCTTCGGCCTCAACAGGCTCCTCTCACTCCGCTTCAGGCTCCTCTTGCCGTCAACCGGCCATTGGTCTATTGGTCTGCAGCGAGACACGTAGAGACGGGCAGCGGACGGACGGCTTGTGGAGGTGGGCGGCTAAAGGGTGCTCTACTGAGTGAGTTTAACGCATTTGCAGCATAGTCCGACAGGGTATCTAGGTTTCTTTCAACCTGCGTTCCGATCACAACGCCATTTGAGAGTTGGCCGATGTGTCCAGGGCTGAAACTTTTGGAGAGAAGGTTATAGGTGTGATCTACACTATAATGTATTGCAGTATGAGCGAGGAAAAGGGTTCCTGAGGAGCATCAGACCTAGCTAGAGCTAGACGGGCCGAGGCCTAGCGGACACGCGTGTCGGGCGGCCGCCGCTGGCCACCTCCGATTGGGCAGAACTTGCTGACTGACAACGGCCAAAGCGAGATGGCGGAAGCCGAGAA
>DATNRH010001125.1 GCA_036703605.1 Candidatus Obscuribacterales bacterium
ATACATCGACACCTTATCCGAACCCATCGATGAAACACCCGTGATCGCGCCCTCGCCCCCTTCCGACACCTCCGCTCCATCAACATCCCCAAAACCGCTACCCGAGATTCGCGTGTACGACTACGAGCAACTGCGTCAATAGCATGGACATTAACCCCTAACCGTCCAACATCTGCGGTTATTTGAAGTAGCCCCTTATCCCGACGAAAGTTTCAGTCACTTCCTCGGGCGCTTTCGCCGCGCCAATTGCCTGAGCGGAAGTCATCTGTCATCGATGCTAGGAGAGCGATCGCCCATCGTATCGTACTGGGAAAGTCCATCCCGTCAGCGTCGTCCCAAGCGAGTGCAACTGCAGCAGCTTTCTCAGATGAGTGGCGTGGCGATCGCACGACTTCAGCAGATGTGGTCAAGCGGCGACACCCGATTGCATTGGCCGACCCGTCTGTGTCCAGACTGTTATGCTCATAATCCTTGGCATCGACTGACCTGGCAACAAGCCGAACACCCACAATGTGACCGACACCCGCTATTGCTCCTATCCTGGTGTCCGCGATGCCAGCATCCCCTTCAACTACCCAGCCAATGGGCAACTGGCGAGTGCGATCGCTGTCAGTTACCCTTCTCACAGATAGCACCATTTGAAGTCCGCGATAGCGCAATAGAGTGACTCAGAAGAGTGACTAAACAAGACGTCGAATCGACCAAATCATTTGTCGTCTGCCTGTCGGCTCATGTGTGGTTTGAAACTGCTGTTTGAGCCGCTTCAATCGTTGTTCCTGTTCAAGGATGTCGTTAGGGTAGTCCCACTGTCCAACCGTTAACGAGCGAGAAATAACAGCCGAGTCGAGTTTGAGTGACGTTCTATCGAGATCTGCACAGGCATCCAAGAAGGCCGGTTTGAGGGATTGAAGTTGGGAGGCGATCGCAGCCAGTTGCATCCGAATGAAGACGGTCTAGCTAGAGAGCGAGCGATCGCTAGCAGGCAGAGGCAAGAGCAGGAGAGCAACGTCTGACATGGGCAAAAAGCCCTTAGTAGGCATTAGATAGTGTGGCGTAGAGGCTATTTGGGGTGGCTACAACTGTCACTGCTGTACTTGAGATGAAGCCCCAGACCGTTTGGCAGGCTGTGGAGCATGTTGACATGGGAGAGTAGCCGTTGAGCAGAACCTAGCCCCTGTTCAGAAAAAAACAATTACTTATTCATGGGCGATCGCATATACGTGTATACCTAAAGATAAGAATTGTAGTAGCAAAATAGATCCATTGAGTAAGCAAAGCATTGATTGTTTCGAGGTGAGTTGCGGCATGGTGCCGAGGTGTCTAAAGAGCGATCGTGGACTTGGATTACTGTGGCGTATGAGGTTTTGGGTAGCCTGTCTGATACTGAAAGAGATAAGTTGTAGATACATTAGTGCGGGATGTATGGTATGGTTAGGTAAGATGCGTGCATTAAAATAGGTAAGTGAGATATGTTAATGGCAATAGGAGGATAAGGTAATGCATTTCTTTCTATTGTCAAGTGCCACGCTATTTGTCATAGATTCGAGATTGGGGTCTTCCCAACTTTTGGTGATCGTGAGAGATCGTCGAGAATAGAGAAGGACGTTGCCAGAGTGCTCGAACGATGCCCTTCTTACCGTGTTTGTTACCCGACCCTCACCACCTACATGTCGAGACCTACGAACGAGATGACGCCGCCAATCGCCTCATTATCCATGTTGCATCTACCCAACTGACGGCTCAATGTCCGGTATGCGGTTGCTCGACCCATCGGGTTCACAGTCATTATGAACGGACGTTAGCAGACTTGCCTTGCGCCCAATTCAGCCTCATCTTGCAGGTGAGTGTGCGTAAGTTCTTCTGTGTGAACTCCGCGTGCCTACGTCGGATCTTTACCGAACGCCTGCCCTTGGTTGCGGCACCGTGGGCTAGAAAAACAGTCCGTTTGGTGCAGCAGTTACGAACTGTGGGTTTAGCTCTTGGCGGAGCCGCTGGGTCACGTCTAGCTAAGTTTCTCGGATACCAGAGTTGCGGAAGCACCCTACTCAATCTGCTTCAGTCCTTGCCACTGCCTCAGGTTACGGTTCCCGATGTCTTAGGGGTCGATGACTTTGCTCTGCGCAAAGGCTGTCAGTATGGCACCATCTTGGTCGATCTCGACCAGCATCACCCCATTGCGTTACTGGCTGACCATACTGCAGAAACACTGGCTCATTGGCTGCAAGCGCATCCTGGGGTCAAGATCCTCTCGCGTGACCGCGCCAAAGCCTACAAGCGGGGGATGACAGAGGGCGCGCCCGATGCCATTCAGGTGACTGACCGCTTTCATTTAGTCCAAAACTGGAGTGAGGCGATTGACTGTACCTTACGTCACTATCGAGCCGAATTGAAAGCGGTTGATCCCAGGTATCGTCGTCCCCCACCGCAGCTCTCTAAACCCGTTGCGATCTGTCCAAGCCCAAGGGTGTCGATATCGGCTCCACCCCGCATCGAGATGAACCATCAGCAGCGTCTTCAACAGCAGCAAACCATCCAAGCTTTCGATCAACAAGGATGGAGTAGCACAGCGATTGCCGATGCGGTCGGGGTGAGTATCCGAACCGTCTATCGCTATTTGGCACTGCCGGACTTACCTGCTACGCCGCCCCATCGTTCGAGTTTGGGACGCAGTCGGCTCGACCCCTATTACCCACAGATACTAGAGTGGTGGAATCGCGGTCTGAGGCACACCAATCAACTGATGGACACCTTAAAACAACTGGGCTATCAAGGCAGCCGACGCACGCTGTCACGTTACTTACGCCGCATTCGGACGGCGCAAGGACTGCCGCTCTTACACCGAACGCCATCAAAACCATCGTCACCGCCAGTGCCACCGAAATCCCCTTGCTTCACGCCCCGTCGAGCCGCTGTTCTGATGGTGATGCGAGAGGAGCATCGCCAACCTGAAGAGACTGAATTGTTGGAGCAACTGAGACAACAACATCCAGACTTAGCTCAGATCATGGATCTCTCCGATGCGTTTCTCCAGGTGTTGCGATTGCCACAACCGGATGCACTCGATGGATGGTTACAAACAGCGCTAGACAGTCTATTCAAGCCATTTCGAGCCTTCGCTAATGGAGTGTTGAGTGATTATGCAGCGGTCAAAGCCAGCCTTTCAACGACGATTAG
>DATNRH010001126.1 GCA_036703605.1 Candidatus Obscuribacterales bacterium
GACCTCTCATTTTTACTCCATTGCCCTTAAACTCAGCCCAAACTTAGTCACCCCTGGAAACTCGATGTTGAACTGCTCCGAGAAATAATCGGCATAGAAGGTTTGGTAAGGCTTGAACCCAACCGCTTCGTAGGCGTGACGAGCGCGATCATTACCGTTGATCACCATGATGCCGGCATAAGAGTGCCCCTGGACTTGCCCCTCCTCCAGCACTGCTTTGAGCAAGGTTTTCCCTAAACCCCGCCCCCGAGCTTCGGGTAAAACAGCTACATTCTCGATAATCCAAGACGCTTGGGGGGTGAGGAAAAAAGGTGTCAAGTCTCCTCCAAATAGCCCTAAGTAGCGATCGCGGAATAGGGATGTCGTAGCGCTTGACCAGCTCAGAGCTTGGGCGATCGCCTCCAATCGAGACAGCCGCAGCGGGCAGTAATCCTCAGGGTTAGGGACATACCCCGCCGCTGCCGCCACAGGTTTACCCTGCTCCTCCAGAACGATAAAGTCATGCACATTGCCCCAGTTTGAGGCATTGGTTCGCAATTCTGCCTCAATAAATGCTAGGGCTGGGGTGTCCGTGCCCTCTAGCAGGTCTTCCCAAAAACAATGGTCGAGGGGCGGCAATGAAGCTTCGTATTCAATTTGGGTGAGGAAGGGAATATCAGCACTTGTAGCCTTTCGAGTTGTGAGCGGTATAGCCATAGCTCCCCTTTGAGGTGATCCCCATAAAAGATACAATCTGTATGTATCTCAAAATAGAGCCTTCTTCCTTGCTCTGTCAAGATACATGCTGTCTGAATGTATGAGTGCGATCGCCATGACTTCCAAGTTGACCAAAGCCGAGCAAACCCGTCGTACCCGCCGCGCCATTCTAGATCGGGCACGGCATCTGTTTGCTACCCAGGGCTATGCCGCTACCGGCACCGAGGAAATTATGAGTGAGTTGGGGATTACCCGAGGGGCGCTGTATCATCAGTTCAGCGATAAGTTGGGGGTCTTTAAGGCGGTGGTGGAGGAAGCCTATGGCGAAATCACGGCCCACATTCGCACCCGAGCCGAGCCGCTGGACACCAACTGGGAGCAGCTCGTGGTTGGCTGTCAGGCATTTCTAGAAGTTGCTCAGCAGGAGGAGTTGCGACGGCTAGTGTTTATCGAAGCGCCTGCTGTTCTAGCGGCAGACACCCTGGTAGAAATCGATCAGGGTGGGTTTGGCTTGCTGCAGGAGTCGATTCAGATTGCGGTAGCGGCGGGAGATCTTAAGGTGGTTGATGCGGAAGGCTTTGCCCATTTGGTGAATGGGTCATTGAATGAACTGGCTGCCTGGGTAGCCCAGTCGGAGGATCCGCAACGGCTGCAAACCGCCCAGAAATTGATCGAAGCGTTGCTGATTCGGCATCAGGGCTGAGGAGGATGAGTAGGACGGTGTTGCGGAACCAGGGAGAGAACCTCCAGTACAAAATTATAGGTTAGCCAAAACATGATCCTATCCTCTCTTACGACCTTGGAACTCGTGAAATCGCTGGAACATCTGCTGTACATTCTTGACCACAAGCCAGTTAAGAGTGATGTCGTTCTTCCAGCCAGATACATACCGCTTCCTCTGAGTCAAAGGTATGATGAACATCTTGCTTAGGATCATAAACCCGGAAGTAAAGATCACCTTTTCGATTGTAATGCTTAGAAATATAGGGTTCTGGATCGAGCGTAAAGGTTTTCGCAAGGTATGTTCCAAAGCGAGTGGCGCGCCTTGCAAGCCAAATAAGAAAACCGTTTTTAGCTTTTCTTGCAACCCAATCAGCGGCATTAAAAGTAGTATTTTTAGGATCTATTGGATGACAGGATCTTGAGTGCTTCATCGCCTCTTACCTCTGAGATGAAACGTTATGTTTGGATTTAGTTGCTCTATCAAATCCGGTTAGGCACACAATTCACGAAAGGCTGTGGCAGTACCAGGATGTCTGTAACTCCTGTGATATGGGGACGGCGGAGCGGGGGATCGAATGCGGGATGTTTCAACGATGACCATCCAACCGGACTTGATAGTAAAGTAACCTTCGCTGACAACTTTCGCCCATGACAGACGCAGGTATACTAAGCCACCCTTGTAGTAGGGCTAATCGAGAACAGCTTTGATACGGTATGGCATCGTTGTTGATGACGACCCTCTAAGCGCCCAACCTTGAACATTGATCAGCGGTTGACCGTACTCATATCGGGATAGCGATCGCCTACCGCCGCCCCCTGAGGCATCACCGCGTTGATCTGCTCCAGTTCCGTTGTGGTCAGCGTGATGTTCACTGCCGCTACATTTTCTTCCAGATAGCGCCGCCGCTTGGTACCAGGAATGGGCACAATGTCCTCCCCTCGGGTTAATAGCCAAGCGATCGCCAATTGGGCGGGAGTGACTTGCTTAGCGGCAGCGATCGCCTTAACTTGCTCAACAAGTTGCAGGTTTTTGGCAAAATTTTCCCCTTGAAAGCGAGGAGAATGGCGGCGATAGTCATCGTCGGCAATATCATCGGGACTCTGAAGCTGACCGGACAGGAAGCCGCGCCCTAGGGGACTGTAGGGCACAAAGCCAATCCCCAATTCCCGCACGGTGGGTAAAATCTCGTCCTCCGGTTCTCGGCTCCACAGAGAATATTCCGTTTGCAGCGCCGTAATAGGATGCACCGCATGGGCGCGTCGAATCGTGGCAGGAGCCGCCTCTGACAGTCCTAAGTAGCGTACTTTACCCTGTTGCACCAGGTCAGCCATTGCGCCAATTGTTTCCTCAATCGGCACGTTGGCATCAACCCGGTGTTGGTAATAGAGGTCAATCACCTCTACCCCTAAGCGCTGGAGTGAAGCATCACAGCATTGCTTAACGTACTCAGGCTTGCCGCAGACGCCGCCCCACCCGCCATCTGGGGTTCGTACATTGCCAAATTTAGTGGCAATCACCACCTGCTCA
>DATNRH010001127.1 GCA_036703605.1 Candidatus Obscuribacterales bacterium
GAAGGCAGCTGTCTCAACGGTGCTTGCCGCTCAACCGTTCTTTGTACATGTGAGCAGGACTCCGACTGCACAAATGTCGATAACGAGCCCTGTACTGTGGCACGCTGTGAGAACGGTGGCTGTGTTGAACGCTGGGATGCTACGCTAGCAGGCTGCGGTTGTCGGAATGCCGGTGACTGTGAAGGATCCCGCACTACCGGCAACTGGGTTCGCGTGACTTTTAACCTTCTAGTGCACTGATGCAACTTGCGACGGCACAGGGACGTGCTCTTACACGCCCTCTAGTCTTGCTGATTGTTGTGAGGTACTGTTCACATCCTCAAAACAGGTTGACAGTGATTGTGACGACGGCAATCCATGCACGATCCACCGATGTTTCTATCCTGATGAGTGGCCCCCGGTTGGGAGGTGTGAGCTAGTTGGTGTCTCCCGGGTATGCATCTCATTTTAATGGAGAGGCCCTTTGCTGTGACACGGGGGCAGATTGTGAGGATAACGATGCCTGCTCTACCGAAACTTGTACTGGTGGCACATGCGACTACACGCTGATCACTGATCAACCCGGCACCTGCGAATGCTGGAGGGGAAGTGACTGTAACCCGTCTCCTGCTGACGCTTGCGAGGTAGACACCAAACTAACAAGAAGCGTGGAAAGTGTGTTGGTGGTCACATTTGTGCCATGGAAGTCGACCCTACTGTACCAGGATGTACTCAAACTGGCTGTACCGACGATTGCTCCCAGTGGAACGGCGACGCTGCCAATTGCTGCCGACAAAATGGCTGCTTAGCTTGCCGCAGATCCGGCACAACCCTCTGTGTCCTGAACGAATACTTCGATAGGCCTAGGATCGGCTGGTGTGATGCTGCTGTTGGTGATACCGGCTACCAGATCCCCTCCTCTTGCGACCCGCTTGATCTCACTGAGAGCGTTTGTGAAGACAACAATCCCTGTAGCCTACAAAGTTGCAGCGGTTCAACCTGTGGCTGGAGTGGCGTTGACCCAGCTGTCGATGGCACCTGCTGTCGTGATGACAACGACTGCATTGGTTTCAATGAGGATTGCAAAGGTCTGGCAT
>DATNRH010001128.1 GCA_036703605.1 Candidatus Obscuribacterales bacterium
TAAGTTATTTCTAGGAGGATGGACAGACTGGATCTGGCGTAGGTGGCTGGGATGCTCCCTCTGCTACTAGCCAAACTTGCCCCGTTTCATCCCGATGCCATCCTTGAAACTCCCTAGGCATCGCTGGGGATTGCTCATATAGTGCTGAGGAGCGATCGCTCTGGGCTGGATCGTCAACGTTGGGGGAGCGATCGTCCTCCGCCCAATCGACGATCACCGCTGCATTCCCTCGATAGGTATCCGGTGTGGTAGGAACGCCGCCCCGCCCGGTGACGTAGAATGCCCCGACCTGCCCCGACCCTAACCCGGGACATTCTTGGGTGACTAAATCCTCCGCATTCACCAACGCAGTCGGCAATTCATTTAAGCCGCGAATTGGATCCACATTGAGTTCATTGATAGTCACAATGCCATTCACGCCAAACTCTGAGCTAGCCGTGATGTCATTGGTTTCCGGAACATCCGGTCGTTCGGCAATATCTTGGAGATTAATAGGCCGCACGATGCGGATATTGCCACCATCTCCATCAAAGGCCTGGGCACGGATGTTGTTGTCATTAAAAGGAATGGCAAAGATCGCCCGTTGAATATCAAACTCAATATTGCCGCCGTCTCCGCCACCTAGAATCCTCCCAGCACTGGTGGAGATATCACTGGCATTGGCCAAAATTAGAAAGTCTGTTCCTGTCAAGAACAAATTGCCGCCATCTCCGGAGCCGGTTTCTGCATTAATAAAGGAGCGATCGGTGACGATAAACAAATCATTGACAACCAAAAACAGGTCGCCGGCTACCGCATCCGGTTCCACCGCCAAGGTGGTGATGCCCGACCCATTGCTGGCTATAAAAGAACCCCCTGCCCCAATGCCAATCTCGCCGCCATCTCCCTGGGCTCCTTCGTTCGCCAAACTGAGAATAAAGCTACCATTTTGCAGAAGCAAATCACTGGCCGTCGCGACAACAATATCGCCAGCCTGACCGACCCCATTGGTACTAGTGTTAATCACAGCACCGTTCGCAAGAATCAGCGTATCTTGACCCAGGATACGAATCTGGCCGCCTTGACCCACGGCATCTTCTCCAACAGCGCTGTCAATGCGAGAGTTATCGATGACGATCGCACCATTGGAGAGCACCACGATCGCCCCTGCTGGCCCTCGGGAGAAAGTGCTGCTGTTCAATGATCCACCATTGGTCATTACTAAACCATTGGTTTCAACCGCAATACCGCCAGCCCGCCCCACGCCATTTTGGAAGACCGCGCTAGAGAGGCGCGCCCCATCACTCACCTCAACCGTCCCCGATTGAATCAGCACCCGACCCGCTGCTCCCCGTCCATCCGTGCCGCTTTCCACCGATGACCCCCCAGTGACCCGCAGGGCCGAGCTACCAATCAATACCCCGCCGGCTTGGCCTCTGCCATTGGTCAACACATTACTATCCAAGACGCTGCCGCTCTCCACCGTCACATTGGGCGATAGCACATACAGCAAACCGCCATTACCTTGACCATTGGTGCTGGTGCTGACTTGGGCACCCTCGGAAACCGTGACGGCATCCCCAGAAATCAGCAAAACTGAGCCGAAAAGAATATCAATCGGGTCGTCGGCATTGGTGTCGTCCAGACGAGCGATCGCCTCAAAAATGTCTTCCGTATTGCCGGTTGCTCCAGGGTTCAGCCGATTACGCACCCCTGTACCGGTTCCGCTAATCGTCATCCTGTCTGTGCTCACGAGCACCACATTTCCTGCAAGGCTGCGGGACGTCCCCACAGCTTGTTGTCCTTCGTCTCGGCCGCAAAAGGACGATGCTCCCAAACCACCACAAATATTACTGCCGCTCAAGATGCTCAGATTAGCAGCAGTAATAGATAGATCACCCCGCCCTGCTCCGGTCACG
>DATNRH010001129.1 GCA_036703605.1 Candidatus Obscuribacterales bacterium
AAAGATCCGCAGCGGCGCTTACAGCAGTTGGAATGGGCTGGGGAGTTGCACATTCCCTTCACCACGGGGCTGCTCTTGGGCATCGGCGAGTCCCCAACCGACTGGCAGGATACCTTGAGGGCGATCGCTGAGGTTCACCAACGCTATGGCCACATCCAGGAAGTGATCCTGCAGCCCCATCGTCCTGGCACATCCCAAACCTGGGGTGGGGAAGCTTTTGATGCCAACCGTCTGCCCGACGTCGTGGCGATCGCCCGCCAACTGCTGCCGCCAGACATAACTCTACAAATTCCGCCCAACCTAGTTTCTGTCCCTACTCTGCTTGCTTGTCTGGAGGCCGGCGCGCGGGACGTTGGCGGAATTGGCCCCACCGATGAAGTCAACCCCGACTATCCCCATCCTTGCGATTGCACCCTAGCCCATCATCTCGAACAGGCCGGCTGGGATCTGCGCCCCCGCCTACCTATTTATCTCCACCATGATGACTGGCTGGCTCCAGATCTGCACAATAGAGTCAGAGCCTGGCGACAGCGTCTGGGATCATGATGGAACGAAGCAAAGAGCAGCCATGACGATCGGCATTTGGGTTTTGGGAGATCAACTCTGGCAGGAGCAGGCGGCCCTGGCCAGTTGTGTAGATCAACGGGCCGCGACGCCCGTTCTATTGATCGAATCGCGGCAGCAGGGGCGATCGCTGCCCTACCATCGGCAGAAGCTGGTGCTGGTCTGGTCAGCCATGCGACATTTTGCCGAGGAACTCCGCCAGGCTGGCTGGTTCGTAACCTACGCGATCGCGGAGTCCTTTGAACCAGCGCTGCGGGATTGGGTGACTGAGCAGGGGATCACGGAACTGCGGGTGATGGTGCCCAGCGATCGCCCCCTGCAGCGCTGGTTGGCGGCCCTAACGTTGCCCTGTGACCTCACCCTAGTGCCCAACAATCATTTTCTGTGGGATGCGGAAACGTTTCACGATTGGGCAAAGGGAGGAACCCAGCTCGTCATGGGCAACTTCTACAGCACCGGTCGCCGTCGCTTTCAGGTGCTGATGGAGGGCAAAAAGCCTGTGGGAGGACGCTGGAGCCTGGATCAAGACAACCGCAAACCGCCTAAGACTGGTCTGAATCCACCGCCGCCCATCTGGTTTGAGCCCGATGCCATCACCCGCGCCGTCATGGCGACTGTGGAGCAGGACAATGGGAGCCAGTATGGAGCGATCGCTCCCTTTGGGTGGGCGGTCACCCGCTCCCAAGCTCTACAGGTGCTGGACTACTTTATCGACCATCGCCTCCCCACTTTTGGCCCCTATCAAGATGCCATGGTTACGGGGCAGGACACGCTCTGGCACGCTCTGCTGTCGCCCTACCTCAACCTCGGCCTACTCCATCCCTTAGAGGTGATCCGAGCAGCGGAGGCGGCCTACTGGGATCGACAGCTACCGCTCAACAGCGTCGAGGGATTTATCCGCCAAGTGCTGGGCTGGCGGGAATATATGCACTGCATTTATCAGCACCACGTTAAGGATGATTACCCTCAGAGCAACTGGTTTGGGCATCATGAATCCTTGCCGGCCTTCTTTTGGGATGCTCAGAAGACCGACATGAACTGCCTGCACCAAACCCTGGATCAGGTCGAGCGCACCGGCTATGCCCACCATATTCAGCGACTCATGATCTTGGGCAACTTCGCTCTGATTGCCGGCCTTGAGCCCCAAGCGGTGGAGCAATGGTTCCACGCGGTTTTCATCGATGCCTACGACTGGGTGATGCAAACCAATGTGCTGGGGATGGGGTTGTTTGCCGATGGGGGAATGCTGGCCACCAAGCCCTACGCCGCCTCAGCCAACTACATCAACAAAATGAGCGACTACTGCAAAAGCTGTCGCTATGATCACCGCGATCGCTATGGAGACCATGCCTGTCCATTCAATATGTTCTACTGGGACTTTCTCGATCGCCACCGAGAAAAGCTTCAGTCCCAGGGACGGATGAGTTTTATTCTCAAACACCTCGACAAGATGACGGATGCAGAACGTCAAACCCTGCGCCAGAAAGCCCAATCCTGGCATGATCAAACCCCAAAACTTGCGCCGAGAGCCATCGATCAACCCTAGTTAATCTAGGAGCGATCGCCCCTTTCCGGAGGGAAAGTCCTCAAATATTCGTGATCCCCTCTTGCCAATCGTGTCCTACAGTCAGACACTTAGGGGGAGAGAAGATGGCACAATTTAAGAGGCAGTTAAGAGGTTCTTGTGAAACGAGTACTCGCAATCATCCTGGGAGGGGGTGCCGGCACCCGTCTATATCCACTCACTAAGCAGCGTGCAAAGCCAGCCGTACCTCTAGCTGGTAAGTATCGCCTGATTGATATTCCGGTTAGCAACTGCGTTAACTCCGAAATTCTTAAAATTTACGTTCTAACCCAGTTCAACTCCGCGTCCCTCAATCGACACATTTCTCGGGCCTACAGCTTTTCCGGGTTTAGTGATGGATTTGTGGAAGTGTTGGCTGCTCAGCAAACACCGGATAACCCAAGCTGGTTTCAAGGAACGGCGGATGCGGTCAGAAAATATCTCTGGTTGCTGGATCAATGGGACATTGACGAGTTTTTGATTCTCTCCGGGGATCATCTCTATCGCATGGACTACCGCTTGTTCATCGAGCGCCACCGCGAAACCAACGCGGATATCACCCTATCGGTTGTGCCCATTGATGAGAAGCGGGCCTCTAGTTTTGGGTTGATGAAAATCAACGACGCCGGGCGAGTGATTGATTTCTCAGAAAAGCCCAAGGGCGACGAGCTAAAGGCGATGCGTGTCGATACAACCACCCTAGGGTTGACGGCTAGCGAAGCTCAGGAGATGCCCTACATTGCCTCCATGGGTATCTATGTCTTCAAGCGTCAGGTCTTGTTTGATCTGCTGCAAAACTCGTTAGATCAAACGGACTTTGGTAAGGAAATTATTCCTGCATCAGCGAAGGATTACAACGTTCAGGCCTACCTGTTTAAGGGCTATTGGGAAGATATTGGAACCATTGAGGCATTTTATGATGCCAACCTTGCCCTCACGGCACAACCCAATCCTTCCTTCAGCTTTTATGACAAAACAGCGCCTATTTACACCCGGGCTCGCTATCTGCCGCCCACCAAGCTGCAAAACTGCCAAATCACGGAATCGATGATTGGAGACGGCTGTATTCTAAAAGAATGCCAAATCCATCACTCTGTTTTGGGTATTCGCTCGCGGGTGGAAACGGGCTGTAATATTCAAGATTCTCTATTGCTGGGCGCTGACTATTATCAATCCCAGGTTGAACGCAAGGGCGATCGCGATGATTCTGGCATTCCCATTGGCATCGGCCCGAACACCACCATTCGCCGAGCCATTGTGGACAAAAATGCTCGCATTGGTCAGGATGTACAGATCATCAACAAAGACCGTGTTCAGGAAGCAGAACGGGAAGGGCAGGGCTTCTACATCCGCAGCGGTATTGTGGTGATTTTGAAAAATGCTGTGATTTCCGACGGTACGATCATCTAAGCCCAGCTCGCGATATCCCACTGTTCAGCAACGGGTTTCCCCCTAGGCATAGGCAGCTAGGCGAGGATCCTGAGGTGTTATCTCACTCTAGTTATGGTGGTTCTACCCCATCCCTGCTTGACTGGCAACACTCGAAGACCCGCACCCCAAACCCCGCTCCCAGAA